>JBGSTN010000825.1:0-3362 GCA_041736455.1 Burkholderiaceae bacterium
GCGGTGCGGTCGTCCTGGTCCGGGCGGGGTCGCGTGCCGATCCAGCGCCTTCTGGCCCTGGCCGCCCTTGGCTGGCTGGTCTTCGACTTCCCGCTCCTGAGCCTGTGGGCGAACGACGCGTTCGTGCTCTTCGTCTGGTGGGGCCTGCTGATCGCCGCGTTGGCCTGGCTGATGGAGCGGCGTTAGCCATGGCCGTGATCATTGCACCGTGCCGCCCGCCATGTTGAATCCCGCCCTTGTCATCGCCGCTTCGTTCGGCTATCTGCTGGTCTTGTTCGGTATCGCGGCGTGGGCCGACCGGCGCGCAGCCGCCGGCCGATCGGTGATCGACAATGCGTGGGTCTATGCCCTGTCGATGGGCGTGTATTGCTCGGCCTGGACCTACTTCGGCAGTGTCGGCCGTGCCGCTTCGAGCGGCGTCTGGTTCCTGCCCATCTACCTGGGACCGACGCTGGCGATGATCATGGCCTGGGTCGTGTTGCGCAAGATGATCCGCATCGCACGCACCCATCGAATCACGTCGATCGCCGACTTCATCGCGAGCCGTTATGGCAAGAGCCGTACGCTGGCCGCCCTGGTGACGCTGATCGCGTTGATCGGTGTCGTGCCCTACGTGGCGTTGCAGATCAAGGCAATCGCCAGCGGCTACCAGGTCCTGACCGACACCATTCCGCTGCTCGACGTCCCATGGTGGCGTGACAAGACGTTCTACGTGGCGCTCACGCTCGCGGGTTTCACGATCGTCTTCGGGACGCGCCATCTCGACAACACCGAGCGGCACGAAGGCATGGTGGCAGCCATCGCCGCCGAGTCGGTGGTCAAGCTCGGCGCCTTCGTCGCGGTAGGACTTTTCGTCTGCTGGGGCCTGTTCGACGGGCCGGGCGATCTGTTCGAACGGGCACGTGCGGTACCCGAGATCGCTCGTGTGCTGGCGGCCCCCGTCGATTCGTTCGCGCACGCGCAGTGGTTCGCGTTGCTGGTGCTGGCCGCTCTGTCGGTGATCTTCCTGCCGCGCCAGTTCCAGGTGATGGTGGTGGAGAGCGTCCGGGAGAGCCACGTCAAGCGTGCCGCCTGGGTGTTCCCCGCCTATCTCTTCGCGATCAACCTCTTCGTGTTGCCGATCGCGATCGGTGGCCTGCTGATGTTTCCTGGTGATGCGGCGAACCCCGAAACCTTCGTGCTGTCGCTGCCGTTGGCGCATGGTGCCCAATGGCTCGCGCTGATCGCGTTCATCGGCGGATTGTCGGCCGCGACCGGCATGGTGATCGTCGAGGCGATCGCCGTCTCCACGATGGTCTGCAACGACCTCGTGCTGCCGTTCCTGCTGGGTCGAGTGAACCTCGCCGGCCGCGAACTCACCGGCGTGCTGCTCGCGATACGCCGCACCGTCATCGTCCTGTTGATGATGCTCGGCTACGTCTACTTTCGTCTCGCTGGCGAGGCCTACGCACTCGTCAGCATCGGCCTGATCAGTTTCGCCGCGGTGGCCCAGTTCGCGCCGGCGTTGCTCGGCGGCATGTTCTGGAAAGGCGGAACCCGCGACGGGGCCCTGGCCGGGCTCGGCGCGGGTGCCATGATCTGGGCCTACACGCTGATGCTGCCGTCGATCGCGAAATCGGGCTGGATGCCGGACTCCTTCCTGCGGGAAGGACCGTTCGGGATCGGCTGGCTCAAGCCCGAGCAGCTGTTCGGCATGGGCACGCTCGACAACCTGAGCCACGCGCTGTGGTGGAGCCTGCTCGTCAACGTCACGCTGTACATCGCGATATCACTTGCCCGCCCGCCCGGGGCGCGCGAGGCCAGCCAGGCCCATCTGTTCGTCGACGTCTTCGAGCGCGAAGCTGCCGGCCGGGTCTTCTGGCGCGGCAAGGTCGACGCGGCAGGCCTGCGCGACCTGGTAGGCAGTTTCCTGGGCGCCGACCGGGCAGAAGTCCTGTTCGCCCGATTCACGCACCAGAAGGGTCGGCCCCGGGCCGACGACCTGATGGCCGATGCACACATGGTGCAATTCGCCGAACGGCAACTCGCGGGCGCGATAGGCAGCGCATCGGCGCGCGTCCTGGTCGCCTCGATCGCCGAGGAAGAAACACTGAACATGGATGATGTGATGGACATTGTCGAGGAAGCGAGCGAACTGCGGCGCCTGAACGAACAGCTCAAGAGCCTGGATCGCCTGAAGGATGATTTCATGTCGTCGGTCACCCACGAACTGCGTACGCCGCTGACCGCGATCCGCGCATTGGCCGAACTGATGCGCGACGAGCCGGCCATGCCGGCCGAGCAGCGTGGCAGTTTTCTCGCCATCGTCGTTGCCGAGACCGAGCGCCTGTCACGGCTGGTCAACCAGGTGCTCGACATGGCCAAGATCGAATCCGGCCATGCCGAATGGCGCAACGACGAAATCGATCTGCGTGCGCTGATCGAGCGGGCGACGATCGCCACGACCGAATTGTTCCGTGACAAGGGCGCGACGGTGCGACTGCACCTCGCAGAGGACGTCCCGATCCTGCGCGCCGACGAAGACCGCCTGATGCAGGTGCTGATCAATCTGCTGTCGAATGCGGCCAAGTTCGTCCCTGCCGGGCACGGCGAAGTCGACGTGACCCTGACCCACGATTCTCAGGGCGTGAGGATCACCGTGCAGGATAATGGACCCGGCGTGCCTGCGGAGCAGGCCGAACAGATCTTCGAGAAGTTCCGGCAGGGTGGCGATGCCGCCAATCGGCCACCCGGAACCGGCCTGGGCTTGCCAATCAGCCGCAGGATAGTCGAGCATTTCGGAGGACACATCATTCTCGTGGATCATTCGGGGCGGGGTGCCTGCTTCGAATGTTTCCTGCCCTGGCACCCAGAAGAAAAACGTCTGGAGACGACGTCATGACATCAAAGACCATCCTGATCGCCGATGACGAGCCTAACATCTTGATTTCGCTCGAGTACCTTATGAAGCGCGAAGGCTACCGCGTGCTGGTCGCGCGTGATGGCGACGCCGCGCTCGCGACCATCCGGTGCGAGAAGCCGGACCTCGTGCTGCTCGACGTGATGATGCCGGGCAAGACCGGCTTCGAAGTCGCGCAGGCGGTGCGTGCCGACGCAACCCTGGCCGGCACCCAGATCCTGATGCTGACCGCCAAGGGGCGCGACACCGACGTGGCGCAGGGCATGGGGATGGGGGCGGACGCCTACCTGACGAAGCCGTTTTCGACCCAGGAACTCGCCACACGCGTGCGCGCGCTGCTGGGCTGACCCGGATACCGACGATGAAAACGGATTGGCGCGCGATAGTGGTGGCTATCGTCCCGATACTGGCATTCGCCGCGATGCTCGTGGTCGTGGTCGGCGTTGCGTTGAGCGGCCTGGAC
>JBGSTN010000828.1:0-3698 GCA_041736455.1 Burkholderiaceae bacterium
GCGGTTCGATGAAGTCGCCGCGCTGCTCAATGCCTTCGCCGAAGTGGCGCACAACTAACGTCGCGAGACGGCTCAACCCGACCGGCCGGGGGCAACGCCGTTGAACATGTGGTTTGTCCTGGCGGTAGAGTCCGCAGCCGAGATCGCCTCGGTGATCGTGCGCATCGAAGCCGTCACGAATCTGCCGGTCTACGCATTTCCGAAGGAGCGCGAATTCTTCGTCGAGCTCAAGTTGCCATTGTTCGACGAGGCAACGGATGAGGTAGCCCATGGCCCTCGATGAGATCGATCGGCGCCTGATTCGGGCGACGCAGGCCGGCCTGCCGATGGTGCCGCGTCCCTACGAGGCGATCGGCGCCTCGTTGGGCCTTGCCGGTGAACTGGTCCGCGAACGATTCGAGGCGATGCTGGCGCGTGGGGTGATCAGGCGCATCGGCGCAGTACCCAATCACTATCGGCTGGGCTTCACCGCCAATGGCATGAGCGTGTGGGACGTCGCCGACGATCGCGTCGATGCATTGGGCGAACGGATCGGTCGGCTGCCGGGCGTCAGCCATTGCTATCGTCGGCCGCGACGACCGCCGGTGTGGCCTTACAACCTGTTCGCGATGCTGCACGGACGCACGCGGGGCGAAGTCCACAGACAGGCCGACGAGATCGCCGCCTTGCTGGGATCGGCGTGCCAGGCGCACGACATTCTCTTCTCGACAGCCATTCTGAAGAAAGCCGGACTGCGGCTCAACGACACCTGAACCGGAATCCCCGACATGTTTCGAATCAGTCAGTTCATGCACGAACTCGCCGAGGCCGAACGGACCGGTCGATATCCTGCGCCGGCATCACGTCCCGATCGATCGCCACGCGGATCGCCGCCGGCCGAGGCACGGGCTGATGCGCGCGAAGTCCGCCGACCGGGACCGGTCGTGATCTGGAATCTCATTCGCCGGTGCAATCTGACCTGCAAGCACTGTTATGCGCTCTCGGCCGATCACGACTATGCGGGTGAGCTGAGCTGGCCGGAGGTCGTGGCCGTGATGGACGATCTGCGTGCGTTTCGAGTTCCCGCGCTGATCCTGTCGGGTGGGGAGCCATTGCTGCGACCCGACATCTTCGACATTGCCGAGCGCGCGCGCGCCATGGGCTTCTATACCGGTCTGTCGACCAACGGCACGCTGATCGACGACACGGTCGCCGACCGGATCGCCGCTACCGGCTTCGACTATGTCGGCATCAGCCTGGACGGTCTGCGCGCCACGCACGACACGTTTCGGCGCCTGGACGGTGCGTTCGAGCTAAGCCTTGCCGCTGTTCGCCGGTTGCGGGCACGTGACGTCAAGGTCGGCCTGCGCTTCACGATGACCGCGATGAACGCGCAGGACCTTCCGGCGATGCTCGAGTTGATGCGTGCGGAGGATGTTGCGAAGTTCTATTTCTCGCACCTGAACTACGCGGGCCGCGGCAACCTCAATCGTGCCGGCGACGCCCGTTTCCTGGCCACCCGGCAGGCACTGGACCTGATCTACCAGCGCGCGTGGGAGGATGCCGAACGCGCAGGCCACGAAGAGTACGTGACCGGCAACAACGACGCCGATGGCCCCTACCTGCTGCAGTGGGCCGGGCAACGCTTCGCCCAATGGCTGCCCGCCCTGCGTGAGCGCCTGGTGGCCTGGGGAGGCAACAGCAGTGGCGTCAACGTCGCCAACATCGACAACCTCGGCAAGGTCCACCCGGATACGATGTGGTGGCACTACACGCTGGGCGACGTCCGCCAACGGCCGTTCTCGCAGATCTGGAACGACACCAGCGACCCTTTGATGGCCGGGCTCAAGCAGCGCCCACGACCGGTGCGCGGGCGTTGCGCAACCTGCCGGCACATCGACATCTGTGGGGGCAACACTCGCGTACGCGCGCAGCAGCTCACCGATGATCCCTGGGCCGAAGACCCCGGCTGCTACCTGAGCGATCGGGAGATCGGTGCCATGCCGGGCAGCGACGCCGACCGGCTCGCAAATACACCGTTCCATCCGGTTCACAGGCTCCACCGAGTCAAATCGCATGTCTGATCCGGCAGGCCGAAGCGAACGCGGCGGCGAACCGGCCCGGCCCGCGACGAGGCGTGTCACGGTCGGTATTGTCGCCGCGCTGCTGGCCATCGCGTCGTCTGCTGCCACGTCGACCACGGCCGAACCGATCTCGAGTTCTCAGCGTGCGACAGATACCATCCTCGCGAACGAGCACGCTGCGGCGCTGTACGGCGAGCACTGTGCGGTATGCCACGGCCGGCAGCGCACCGGCGACATGGGTCCCGCACTGCTGCCCGAGAGTCTTGCGCGGCTGCGTCCCGCCGAGACACTGCGTGTCATCGCCGAGGGTCGACCCGCGACGCAGATGCCGGGTTTCGGCCGGCAGTTGAGTGACGACGACATGGCGACGCTGGCGGATTTCCTCCGCACGCCGGTCGTTCCTGCACCCGAGTGGAACGATGTGGCGATCCGTGCGTCGCGCACTTTCGAAGCAGCGCCGGCCGGCGAGCCGGCCGAGCCTGTCTGGCAAGCCGATCCGATGAACCTGTTCGTGGTGGTCGAGGGCGGTGACCATCACATCAGCCTGCTCGACGGTGACCGTTTCGAGGTGATCGCGCGCTTCCCCAGCCGGTTCGCGTTGCACGGCGGACCGAAGTTCACCCCCGATGGTCGCTACGTCTACTTCGGCTCGCGTGATGGCTGGATCACCAAATACGATCTGTGGCGTCTTCGACTCGTGGCCGAGGTCCGGGCCGGGCTGAACATGCGCAATGTCGCGGTCAGTGGCGATGGCCAATGGGTGATGGCGGCGAACTATCTGCCCAATACCGTCGCCCTGTTCGACGCCGATCTGAACCTGAAACGAACCTATCCGGCGACCACGCTCGACGGCAAGTCGAGTTCACGCGTGTCCGCCGTGTACGACGCGGCACCCCGCAAGAGTTTCGTGGTGGCACTGAAGGACATCCCGGAACTCTGGGAAATCTCGTACGACCCGAAGGCAGAGCCGATCTTCGACGGCCTGGTCCACGATTACCGGATGGCCGAGGCGATCGCCACGCCCGGGTTTCTCGGGGTGCGGCGCACTCCGCTGGAAGAGCCGCTGGACGACTTCTTTTTCGATCAGTCCTATCGCAACGTGCTGGCCTCCACGCGTCCCAGGGACGGCGACGGACAGGCCACCGCTCAGGTCGTCAACCTGGACGTGCGCCGCAAGATCGCCGATCTGCCGATTGCCGGCATGCCGCACCTGGGCTCGGGAATCACGTTCGCGTGGCAGGGCAGCACCGTGCTGGCGAGTCCCAATCTGAAGGGCGGCAGCATCGACGTGATCGACATGAAGAGCTGGCGCGTGGTGGGCTCGGTACCCACGCCGGGCCCTGGCTTCTTCATGCGCAGCCACGAGCAGACGCGTTATGCCTGGACCGATTCGATGATGAGCCCGAAGGGCAAGGATACGTTGACGATCATCGACAAGACCACGCTGCAGGTGGTCGCCACCGTGCGCGAGCCGGGCAGGACGCTCGCGCACATCGAGTTCACCCGCGACGGACGATACGCGCTGGCGAGCCTCTGGGAGATGGACGGCGCGCTGATCGTCTACGATGCGGCGACCTTCAAGGAGGTCAAGCGCCTGCCCATGAGCAAGCCCGTGGGCAAGTACAACGTCTGGAA
>JBGSTN010000844.1:0-1744 GCA_041736455.1 Burkholderiaceae bacterium
AGCTTGCGCATGCCCATGCGGACCTGCCGATGCTCGCGCGCACCCACGGCCAGCCCGCGACGCCGACCACGCTCGGCAAGGAGATCGCGAACTTCGTCCACCGTCTGCGTCGCGCCTGCAACGATCTCGTGGCAGTGCCAATCCGCGGCAAGATCAACGGTGCCACGGGCAATTACAACGCCCACCTTGCGGCATATCCGGCGGTCGACTGGGAAGGTCTGGCCCGCGGCTTCGTCGAGTCGCTGGATCTGGAGTTCAATCCCTATACGATCCAGATCGAGCCCCACGATGGACTGGCGGAGCTCTTCGATGCCCTCGCCCGCGTCAACACGGTGCTCATCGACTTCGACCGCGACCTGTGGGGCTACATATCGCTCGGCTACTTCAGGCAGAAAGCCGTGGCAGGCGAGGTGGGCTCGTCCACCATGCCGCACAAGGTGAATCCGATCGACTTCGAAAATTCCGAGGGCAATCTCGGGCTCGCGAACGCGATCCTGCGCCACCTCTCGGAAAAGCTGCCGATCTCCCGATTTCAGCGCGACCTCACCGACTCCACGGTGCTGCGGAATGTCGGTGTCGCCTTCGGCCACAGCCTGCTCGGGTACCGTTCACTCGGCAAGGGACTCTCGAAAGTGGCGGCCGATCCAGTCCGCCTCGCGGAAGATCTCGATACTGCATGGGACGTTCTCGCCGAAGCGGTGCAGACCGTTATGCGACGCCACCGCCTGCCGAATCCGTACGAACAGCTCAAGGCTCTCACGCGCGGCAAGGGGGGCATCAGTGCGGACGCGCTGCACGCGTTCATTCGCGAGCTCGATCTGCCGGAAGCCGATCGCGCGCGATTGCTCGCGCTGACCCCGTCTACCTACATCGGCAAAGCCGCCGAGCTCGCGCGACGCGTCTGATCGTACCTGCGCGGACTTTTTTCGTCGAGGCCAGAACCGAGGGCGGCTGAGAGTCCGGATTTATGGCTGCACTCTCTTCCTTCTTACCGTCATCGATTGAGCGCTCGACATTCCGGGGCGACCATCTAAGGCTGCTAAAATCACGCCTCGTCTAGAAACGGCAACAACCATGCATCTCATCCAACCCTTCACCGGTCTGCGTCCGCTTGCCGAACGCGCCGCGGAAGTCATCGCGCCACCTTACGACGTGCTCGGCACCGAGGAGGCACGTGCTCGGGCGGCGGGCAGGCCCTGGAGCTTCCTGCATGTCTCCAAGCCGGAAATCGACCTCCCGCCAAAGACGAATCCTTACGCGCCGGCCGTGTACGCGAAGGCGGCGGAGAATCTCGCCTGCATGTTGGCGGAAGGCGTCCTCGCCCGCGACCCTGAACCCTGCTACTACGTGTATCGGCTGACGATGGGCAGCCATATGCAGACCGGCATCGTCGCCGCCGCCGCGGTCGCCGCCTATGATTCCAATCGCATTCGCCGCCACGAGTTGACCCGCCCCGACAAGGAAGACGATCGAGTGCACCAGATCGAGGCGCTGAACGCCCAGACCGGGCCGGTGCTGCTTGCCTACCCGGGTGCGCCGCAAGTGGATGAAATGCTGGCCGAGGTGTCCGCCGGCGCGCCCGCCCTGGATGTGACCGCCGATGACGGCATCGTGCATCAGCTCTGGGTGCTGCGCGATGCCCAAACCATCGCGGGACTCACCGCCGCTTTCGATGCCATGCCTGCGCTGTACATCGCCGACGGTCATCACCGTTCGGCCGCGGCTTCGCGCGTGGCGGCGGCGC
>JBGSTN010000853.1:0-2986 GCA_041736455.1 Burkholderiaceae bacterium
GACTCACCTCACTGCGCATCCGGTTGTTGATGCGCGCTTCCTGCGCACCTTCGGGCAACGTCGTCGCCGCGCCGGTGATCGCATCGGTCACGCGCTCGCCATCGACGACGAACACCTGTGACTCGTTGAAGTGGACCTGCCGGGCACTGAGCGCATTGAGAAAACGCACGAGTGCGCCCGTTCGTTCGTGCGTGGCGACGTCCCCGCTACCGCCATCGGGCACCACTTCGAATTCGGCGCGCACTGCTGCGCGGATCGCATCGATCCGTTGGTTGGGCTCGCCCTGGCTCATCGCCTGCGCCGCCTCGAGGGTGACGGCTTGCACAGGCGCTGCCAGCACCGCCATCGCCAGAGAGAGCGACAGGGCGACGACGCCCGTCGCGAGGGTTCGAACCGACGCGATCATGTGACTCTGCAGTGTGGTTGAAAGGGAAGAGCAGACCGGTCGGCAAAGGGCGGGCACGGAACCCCCCACCCTGCCGCCTGTCCGAAATCGGCCGGCCGACCACCCGAGAGTGGCCGGCCAACCACGGCCGACGCCAGGGATCTACTTGGCGGCGACGGCGGCGGGCACGTCTTTCTTGACTTCATTGCCCGGAATGAACGGACTCCACGGCTGCGCGCGGATCGGGCCTTTGGTCTGCCACACCACGTCGAACTGGCCATCCGACGTCACTTCGCCGATCACGACCGGCTTGTGCAGGTGATGATTGCGCTCGTCCATCTTCACGCTGAATCCCGACGGCGCATCGAAGGTCTGGCCAGCCATCGCCTTGATGACCGCATCGACATCGGTCGACTTCGCCTTCATCACGGCCTGCTTCCACATGTTGATGCCGATGTAGGTGGCTTCCATCGGATCGTTCGTGAGCGGTTTGCTCGCCGAGCTCAGGTTCTTGGATTTCGAATAGGCCGCCCATTTGCTCTTGAAAGCGGTATTGGCCTTGTTGTCGAGCGACATGAAGTAGTTCCATGCGGCGAGGTGGCCAACCAGCGGCTTCGTATCGACGCCACGCAACTCTTCTTCACCGACCGAGAAAGCGACGACCGGGACATCCGTCGCCTTGAGACCCTGGTTACCCAACTCCTTGTAGAACGGCACGTTCGAGTCGCCGTTGATCGTCGAGATCACGGCGGTCTTGCCACCGGCCGAGAACTTCTTGATGTTGCCGACGATCGTCTGGTAGTCGGCGTGGCCGAATGGCGTGTAGACCTCGTCGATATCGGTCTCCTTCACGCCCTTGGACTTCAGGAAGGCGCGCAGGATCTTGTTCGTGGTACGGGGGTAGACGTAATCGGTGCCGAGCAGCACGAAACGCTTCGCGCCGCCGCCGTCTTCACTCATCAGGTATTCGACCGCGGGAATCGCCTGCTGATTCGGCGCCGCGCCCGTGTAGAAGACATTCTTCGACAACTCTTCGCCTTCGTACTGCACGGGGTAGAACAGCAGGCCGTTCAGTTCCTCGAAGACCGGCAGCACCGACTTGCGCGAAACCGACGTCCAGCAACCGAAGACGACGGAAACCTTGTCCTGCGTGAGCAGCTGGCGGGCCTTCTCGGCAAACAGCGGCCAGTTCGACGCCGGGTCCACCACCACCGCCTCGAGCTTCTTGCCCATCAAGCCGCCCGATGCATTGATCTCATCGATCGCCATCAGCACCGTGTCCTTCAGCACGGTTTCCGAAATGGCCATCGTGCCCGAAAGCGAATGCAACACACCGATCTTGATCGTGTCTGCCGCCCAGGCGGAAATACTCATAGAAGCAGCCGCAAGAGCAACACTTGCCGAGACAGTCTTGAGCACGGTTCGACGCATCATCTGAGAAATCCTCCGAAACTGACATGCAGTTGTTGTAGCCGCCCGAACGAGCGACGGTGGCGGATCTCTTTGCAGGGTTCGTGCCAAGAGCGAATAGTCGACTAACGCACCAGAATCAACCTCATCTGCACGATTCAGGTGCAAACGATACGGCCCCACGCCGGCCACCAGAATCACGGCGGCCGGGCGCACCATGGCGAGGCAGAGCCCGCCAGGGCGCCGGCAGGCTCAGGCCGGGATCCGGCCCGAAGCTCATTCTTCGAGCAGGCTGCGCAGCATCCAGGCCGTCTTTTCATGCACGTCCAGGCGCTGCGTGAGCAGATCGGCCGTGGGCTGATCATTCGCTTCATTGGCCAGCGGGAAGAGCGCGCGGGCCGTTCGGGCGGTCGATTCCTGAGCATCGACCAGATGCCGGATCATTTCGTTGGCCGAAGGAACGCCTTCGACTTCCTTGATCGACGCCAGTTCGACGAACTCCTTGTAGGTGCCGGGGGCCGGGTGACCCAGTGCGCGGATACGCTCGGCAATCTGGTCGAGCGCCGCCCATTGCTCGGTGTACTGGGCCATGAACATCTGGTGCAGCGAGTTGAACTGCGGGCCGGTCACGTTCCAGTGGAAGTTGTGCGTCATCAGGTAAAGGGTGTAGCTGTCGGCCAGCAGCGACGACAGGCCCTTGCTGATCTTCTTGCGCGAACTCGAATCGATGCCGATGTCGATGCCGGGGACAGAACGGTTTTTTGCCATTTTTGTGAGGTCCTTGAGCCTTGGGTTGGAAAAGTGTCGACATCCGAAGGTGTCGACACTTGAATGATTCGGTGCTGCTTTCTTGCGCTGCCAGTAACCGATCCGGTCGCATCGCGAGTTTCACGGCGGTCGATGGCGGTTCGATGACATGTCCGGGCATCACCCCAGCGTGGTGTCGAGCACCATCATGATCGCGAAACCCACCATCAGACCGATGGTGGCGGGTGTCTGGTGCCCATTGCGGTGTGTTTCAGGGATGACCTCGTGGGACACGACGAAGATCATCGAACCGGCGGCCAGGCCGAGCCCCACCGGGTAAGCGAGCTCCAGACCGCTCGACAGTCCGACGCCCAGCAACGCGCCCAGTGGTTCGAGCAGGCCGCTGCCGGCGGCGATCATCACCGCCCGCATCGGCGCAAGGCC
>JBGSTN010000880.1:0-4158 GCA_041736455.1 Burkholderiaceae bacterium
ATCCAGCCCCATGCCAGCGCCGAGGTCGCGGCAAGTGCATCCGGCGTCATTGCCGAGATCATGGTCGAGCGCGGCGACCCTGTGAAGAAGGGGCAGATCCTGGCCGTTCTCGATCGCGATGTCGAACAGGCACTGCTCGGCGCCGCCGCCGCACGCGCCGCCACGCGTGCCGAGATTGCCACTGCTCAAGCGACACGCGACATGGCGGCGAAGAAGGTCGAACGAATGCGTGCCCTGGAGAAGCTGAGCTATAGCGCTCGCCTCGAACTTGAAATGGCTGAAGGTGAACTCGATGTGGCCGTCAACCAGCTGCAGCAGACGCGAGATCGACACCGCGTGGCGAGCCAGGATCACAAGGTCGCCGAACAGCAGCTCGAACAACGCTACGTGCGCAGTCCGATCGACGGCGTGATCGCCGACCGGCTGCTGAATCCCGGCGAACGCGCCGACGGTCGTACGATCGCCCGCATCATCACTCTGGACAGATTGAGAGTCGAAGTCATCGCACCTGCGGATCGCTTCGGACGGATCCGCGAAGGCATGACCGGCACGATCACGCCGGAGCACACATCGACAGCCGTCACGGCAACGGTCGAACAGGTCGATCGATTCATCGATACCGCAAGTGGCACCTTCCGCGCGCGGATGATGCTCGCCAACAGCGATTTCGCCATCCCTGCCGGCGTGCGCTGCAGTGTGCGTATCGGCAACGACGATGCGCCAGTGGCCAGTGCCGGCAGCTCGAGCGAAGCATCGCCGGTGCGGCGCTGATGCGATGTTGACGCCGGACGATCTCCCTCGCGTAGACGACGCCATTCCGGTCGCCGAGGAGATCGAGCCGCGCATTCTGTTTGCGGCGGATGCGGTAGCGAACGTCGCCGCGGACGCCTGGGTCGGTGCCGTCATGGAGGTGACCGGACCCGCCATTGATACCGCCTCGGCGACGACGCCCGGTTCCACACTCGTCGTACTCGGCGCGGATCTGTCCGAAATCGACCTGCTGCTGGCCGATCTCCAGGCCCAGCAAGATGCTGGTGCACCGCTCGAATGGCTCGTTCTTGCCGACGATGACGACGGTGCGTCGTCGATCGGTGCAGCACTCGGGAGTCTCGACGGACCAGTCCAGTCGATACAGATCATCACCCATGGCGACACGGGTCGATTCGAACTGGGCGCGACGACCATTGGCGCCGATTCGATTGAAGACAGTGCCGATGAATTCGCATCATGGCAGGATCATCTCACCGCCGATGCCGACATCCTGATCTTCGGCTGCGATGTCGCGGCCACCCCCGAAGGCGTCGGACTGATCGAGACGCTTGCAGCACTGACGGGCGCTGATGTCGCGGCCAGCACTGACGCGACCGGCAGCGCAGCCCGCGGTGGCGACTGGGTGCTCGAAGCAGACACCGGCGAGATCGAGTCGGCCATTGCACTGACAACCGCGGCGACGGACCCGTGGCCCGGATTGCTCGAGATCGTTTCGCCGAGTGATGTACGCCGCATCAACGATACGACGGCTGGCGACCAGCATTTCGATAACGAGTCGGGAGCGCGCCAGATCGCCACCAATGGCACATCGACCGTGATCGTCTGGCAGGACGGCACCGGAAGCAGTAGCACCCTCCGGTATCAGTTGCTCGATCATCAGGGCGACCCGAGCACGTCACCCGTGACCGGCAACAGGACGATCGAGTTCGACAATGCCCGGTTGCGTCAGCAGCCGGCTGTTTCGATGAACAACCTGGGCGAATTCATCGTCGTCTGGCAAGCGCGGAACGCGGCCGACAACAGCTTCGAGATCCATGGCCAGATGTTCGACGACGAGGGCAATCCGATGGCCAGGCCCGTCGGCGCCTTGGGTACCGACGCGGACAATGCCTATGAGTTCCGGATCAACGCGGAAACAGCCGGTGATCAGACGCTGCCGGACGTCGGATTTGCCGACGATCGCGGTTTCGTGGTGACCTGGACCAGCTTCGACAACGGCGCAAGTGGCAAGACCAACGTTCACTATGCGGCATTCGATGCGACGGGTCCTTTGCCCGATGGCAGCGGCATGGTGATGTTCGACACTCCGTCGAATCAGCGTCGCAGCGTCGTTGCCGTGGATCGCGACTCGGGAGAAGCCGTGATAGCGCTCGAAGACGACCGGTCGGGCGCATCGAAGATCCGTTTCCAGGCAATCGACGCGAGCGGCGTTCTGGTCGGCGACGAGCAGACGGTCGCTGGCACCGGCGTGCAGACCTCGCCGGCGATTGCGCTGTCGGGCAACGGCAGTTTCGCGATCGTCTGGGAGCGTGATGGCAGCGGCATTCTCGACCAGATCGATTTCACGGTGGTCAACAATTACCTCGGCGCGTCGGCGAGTGCTCAAGCGGCGAACGCAACCTGGGGCGGCGACCGCACCAACCCGTCCATCGCCATGAATGACGATGGCGATGTGATCATCGCATACCAGGCAAGACTGCCATTTCAAACAAACGACGTCTACATTCGTCATTTCCTGGCCGACGGCACGGCGCATGGCACGTTTCATCGGGTAGCTCCGTCGGCCGATGGTGAACAACTGAATCCCCAGGTCGCTGTCCATGACGGAACCGCAATTGTCGCGTGGTCGGGCGAAGGCATTGGCGAGCCCCTTCCCAATATGGGCCCCGATGCGGCGGGCATCTTCTCGCTTGGCGTTGCGATCAATCGCCATGCGCCTGACATCAACTCCGATGGGGGCTTGGCTACCGCCTCCCGATCCGTGGCGGAAAACGCCACGGCGGTAACCAACGTCACCGCGACCGATGCCGACGTGCCTGCCCAGACGCTGAGCTTCAGCATAGTTGGCGGTGCCGATCAGGCGCTATTCGCGATCAACGCTTCGAGCGGCGCCTTGACCTTCGTCGCAGCACCGAACTTCGAAGCTCCGGGCGATACCGGCGCCAACAACGTCTACGACGTGCAGGTGCAGGTATCGGATGGGACGTTGACCGACACCCAGGACATCGCGGTCTCGGTGACGCCGGTCAACGACCATGCGCCGTTGATCTCCAGCGATGGGGGCAACGCGAATGCTGCGATCAACGTCGCCGAGAATACGACCGCTGTGACGACGGTCACCGCGAGCGATGCGGACCAGCCGAACCAGACACTGACCTACTCCATCGTCGGCGGTGCCGATCAGGCGCTTTTCGCAATCGACGCTTCGAGCGGCGCCTTGATCTTTGCTGCAGCTCCGAACTTCGAAGCCCCGACCGATATTGGCGCCAACAACGTCTACGAAGTGCAAGTGCGGGTATCGGACGGAACGTTGACCGACACGCAGGACATCGCGGTCACGGTGACGCCGGTCAACGACCATGCGCCGTCGGTCTCCAGCGATGGGGGCAACGCGAACGCTGCGGTCAACGTCGACGAGAACACGAGCACCGTCACAACCGTCATGGCCACTGATGCAGACCAGCCAAGCCAAACGCTGACCTTCTCGATCGTCGGTGGTGCCGACCAGGCTCTGTTCGCGATCAACGCCTCGAGCGGCGCCTTGACTTTCGTCGCAGCGCCGAACTTCGAAGTCCCGGGCGATACCGGCGCCAACAACGTCTATGACGTGCAAGTGCAGGTATCGGATGGGACGTTGACCGATACCCAGGACATCGCGGTCACGGTGACGCCGGTCAACGACAATGCGCCGGTGATCTTCAGCAATGGGGGCAACGCGAACGCCGCGATCGACGTCGCCGAGAATACGACCGCTGTGACGACGGTCACCGCGAGCGATGCGGACCAGCCGAGTCAGACCCTCACCTATTCGATCGTCGGCGGAGTCGATCAGGCGCTGTTCGCGATCAGCGCCTCGAGCGGCGCCTTGACTTTCGTCGGAGCGCCGAACTTCGAAGCCCCGGGCGATACCGGCGCCAACAACGTCTACGACGTGCAGGTGCAGGTATCGGATGGGACGTTGACCGACACCCAGGACATCGCGGTCACGGTGACGCCCGTCAACGACAATGCGCCGGCGATCTCCAGCGATGGGGGCAACGCGAACGCTGCGATCGACGTCGCCGAGAATACGATCACCGTCACGACCGTCACGGCCACCGATGCGGACCAGCCGAGTCAGACGCTGACCTATTCGATCGTCGGCGGAGCCGACCAGGCGCTGTTCGC
>JBGSTN010000883.1:0-6423 GCA_041736455.1 Burkholderiaceae bacterium
CTCGGTCCGTGCCGAAGCCCGGCAACCGGCGGCGCACGACCACGTTCGATCGCCGGGCCGGCCACCGTTCGCTGCCGCGCATGCAAACCGGTCTGAATGCAACCGTCGAACCCCGCCATCGGACCGTCTCGTCTGACCCGTCAATCGATCATTTCCGAGTTTCAATGACCAAGAACGATCACTGTTCGGCCTGGACGGCCTGCCAGGGCACCCAATGTTGAGGCGCCTGTACGAGTGGATGATGGCCAAGGCTGCAGTCGCGCAGGCCGAACGTTGGCTGTTCGGCTTTTCCTTCGTCGAGAGCAGCTTCTTCCCGATCCCGCCGCACCCGTTCCTGGGTCTGATGTGCCTGTCGCGACCCGACAAGGCGCTACGCTTTGGCGCGCTCTGCACCCTTGCTTCGGTATTGGGTGGACTGTTCGGCTATGCGATCGGCTTCTTCGCATACGAAACCGTCGGCGTACCTCTGCTCAAGGCTCTCGGGCTGTGGGAGAGCTTTCCTGCGGCAGCCTGCTACCTGCGCGAATACGGCGCCGAGATCATTCTGGTCAAGGGTGCCACGCCGATACCGTTCAAGCTGATCACGCTGACGGCGGGCTTCATTCACATGAATCTGTTCACTTTCGTGTGGGCGAGCATTCTGAGCCGGGCCTTTCAGTTCATGTTGGTCGGCTTCCTGTTCTGGAAGTTCGGGGCACCGATCAAGTCGTTCATCGAGAAATACCTGGGTTGGCTCAGCATCGCGTTCGTCATCCTCGTCGTTGGCGGTTTCATTGCGTTCGGCATGGCCGGTAACAAGGGGGCAGAGAGCGGCCAGAAGTGCTCGAATCCGGATCCGATGGAACAGACGATCCTGTCGCAGTAGGACCCCGTTCAGCAGGGGCAGCGAGTTCGACGACGAGCCGGACACGCCTTCGCGCAGACGCCCATTCGCTGATCGTCGATCGATCCGTTGATGCGGATCATGGCCGCCGGTCGCGCATCGAGTGGAATCGACGCGATCGGGCCTTAGAATCGCGCTCGTACGGCTGGATGCCGATGACGGGTTCGGTCGACGAATCGTTAGTCGAGTCGATCATCGGGCGGGCGCCGCGAAACGCACCTGCTCGATACAACAACAGGCAGGCCATGGACACTTCCGGCAAATTTCGAGAACTGACCGATACGGTCTCCACCAACCTCGCCGGCTTGCGCAAGAGCACGCCGGACGTGATGAAAAGCTTCGCCGAACTGGGCCGCGCCGCAACGGCCAACGGGGCACTCGACGCGAAGACCAAGGAGCTGATCGCGCTTGCCGTGAGCGTGGCGGCGCGGTGCGACCCTTGCATCGGCTTTCACTGCAAGTCGTTGGTCCGCCTCGGCGCGACACGCCAGGAGATCGACGAGACACTCGGCGTCACGACCTACATGGGGGGCGGCCCCTCGTTGATGTACGCCGCCAATGCCATTGCCGCATTCGAAGAGTTCTCGCTCGCGGCACAAACGAAAGCGGGTTCCTGAACGGCATCGATCCGTCACGCTGGCCCGGCACTGTCCGGTGGGCGGGACAGGATGGCGAACGACGTCGTGAGACGCTGGAACGCTTGATTCCTCCCTACCTGCGGACAGGCCAATCGACCGGGTACGAGACGTCTGTCCGCTTCTTCATGGCCGTTCGGAATCGCCCGGCTCCGGACGAATGCGATGACCATGGGTCCACACGTACACGGCGATCTCGACGTCGCGAAGACCTCTTTCGGACGTTGACCTGCATCAATGGGTAATGAGGTCCATTTCTCTAGACTGGCAACGCCCTCTCAATCGATAAATGTATCCACGATGCGCGTCGCCCCTGTCCCGGCCCGCATCGAATATCTCACGGACAGGACCTGGAGTCTCTATGCGTTCCCTGTCAATTTCCTGCGTCACGGCGGCTGTCATAGCCGTGTTCTCGGCGAATGCCGCTCTCGCCCAATCGTCGGAACCCATTCAACCGATCTCGCCGCCCCAACAGATCAATATCGGACAAGTCGAACTCGGCAAGAAACTCTACTTCGAACCACGCCTGTCGAAGTCGGGCGTCATGTCCTGCAATACCTGCCACAACCTGTCGATGGGTGGCACCGACAATATCCGCACCTCCATCGGCGACAAGTGGCAGCAAGGCCCGATCAACTCCCCGACCGTGCTGAATTCCAGTTTCAATGTGGCTCAGTTCTGGGATGGCCGCGCATTGGATCTGAAGGCCCAGGCCGGCGGACCGATCGCCAACCCGGGCGAGATGGCGGGCAGCCATACGCTGGCCGTCGACATGCTGGCCTCGATTCCCGAGTATGTCCGCGAGTTCAATCTCGTCTTCGGCAAGGGCAAGATCGATATCGAGCAGGTGACGGTGGCCATCGCCGAATTCGAGAAGACGCTGGTCACGCCGAATTCCCGCTTCGACCAATGGCTGCTGGGTGACAGGGAAGCGTTGACGGCCAAGGAAATGGCCGGCTACGAGCTGTTCAAGTCCAGCGGTTGCATCGCCTGCCATAACGGTCCCGCCGTCGGTGGCAATTCGTTCCAGAAGATGGGCGTCGTACAACCGTACCAGGCGCTCAGCGATGCCGAGGGCCGCAGTGCCGTCACGGGCAAGGCGATCGACCGGTTCAGCTTCAAGGTGCCGACGCTGCGCAATGTCGAGTTGACCTACCCGTACTTCCACGATGGCGCGGCAAACACGCTGACCGAAGCAGTCGACGTGATGGGCCGCCTGCAGCTGGGCAGGACGTTCTCGAAAGACGAGAACGGCAGGATCGTCGCTTTCCTGAAGACGTTGACCGGCGAGCAGCCCAGCATCTTCCTGCCGGTACTGCCGCCCTCGAGCGACGTCACCCCGCGACCGAACCCGTTCAATTGATCGACAGACGATAGAACACGTCGGAAGGCAGAAGGCCCCGCAGGCGATGCGGGGCCTTCTTTTTTTCCGATGTCGTTGCGAAGCGCCGGAGTCTCTCCCGTGGCCGCCTTCGTTCGCGCACGGAAAACAACCCCGACAGATGTCCCACGGTGCGAGAATCGCACCTGAGAAGCGTCTGCGGCCGCGGACGCCTCCCGTGCATGGCCAAAGGAGGCTCTATGAGCAAGTCACAGGATTCGAAGAAGGAAAAGAAGAAGCAGGCCCAGAAGACGCCGCAGGAGAAGAAGCAGGCGAAGAAAGAGAAGAAGAGCGGCTGAATGAAGACGACTGGCTGAGAGACGAAGTGCGGCCAGGTCGATTCGAGGCGACGAACCTGCACGGCGTGGCCACCTCCAGGGGCCACGCCATTGCCGTTGCCATCTCAGCGAGTCGCCGCGTCCGCTCTTCGCTGTCGGGCGTATCAGAGTTTTTCGGTCTCGCCCGCCTTGGGCTGCCACTTCATCAGCCGTTTCTCGATACGGCCAACCGCAGCGTCGAGTACCAGCGCAAAGGCTGTCAGCACGAGAATGCCGGCCATCACGGTGTTGATGTCGAACGACCCTTCGGCCTGCAGGATCAGATACCCGACACCCTGGCTCGAACCAAGATATTCACCCACGACAGCGCCGACGAAAGCGAGTCCGACCGACGTATGCAGTGAGCTGAAGACCCAGCTCGTGGCGCTCGGCAGGTATACGTGACGCAGCAACTGGTGCTGGCTTGCACCGAGCATGCGGGCGTTGGCGAGCACGACCGGGCTGACTTCCTTCACGCCCTGATAGACATTGAAGAACACGATGAAGAACACGAGGGTGACGCCGAGCGCAACCTTCGAACCCATGCCGAGTCCGAACCAGACCGCGAAGATCGGCGCGAGGATGATGCGCGGCATCGAGTTCAGGGCCTTGATGTAGGGCTCGAGGATGGCCGATGCCATCGGTGCCAGGGCGAGCCAAAGTCCGCCCGCCAGACCCGTGACCGCACCGATCAGGAATGCCATCAACGTTTCGGCGAGGGTGACCGCGAGGTGCCTGTAGATGTCGCGATCCGTCACGAACCATTCCCAGATCCGTTCGAAGATCGCCAACGGCTGCCCGAAGAAGAATGCCGCCTGTCGATCGTTCTCGAACATGATCAGCGGCAACAGCCCGGGGCTAGTCATTACGTGCCAGAACACGAAGATGAGGACCAGCACGGAGATCTGCCAGAGACGTAGCGTCGCGCGGCGCGGGCGCAGGATGTGCCAGAGGCTCACGACGCTTTCTCCAGTTGCTGCCGGTATCCCTTCAGCACCTCTTCGCGCAGCACTTCCCAGATCGCCTTGTGCAGCTCGATGAATCGCGGCGTCATGCGCACTTCAGCGACGTCGCGCGGGCGCTCGAGGTCGATCGGGAACTCGCCGATCGGGTGAGACGCCGGCCCGGCACTCAGCACCACGACCCGGTCGCTCATGGCGATCGCTTCATCCAGATCGTGCGTGATGAACAGCACCGCCTTGCGTCGTGACTGCCACAGCTCGAGCAACTCGTTTTCCATCAGTTGGCGGGTCTGGATGTCGAGCGCCGAGAACGGCTCGTCCATGAGGATGATGTCGGGATCGAGTACCAGGGTCTGCGCAAGACTGGCGCGCTTTCGCATGCCGCCGGACATCTGATGCGGGTAGCGATCGCCGAAAGCGCCCAGACCGACACGGCGCAGCCAGTCGGCGGCGCGTTCGCGCGCTTCGACGTGAGGCACGTTGTGGAACGACAGTCCTGCCATCACGTTGTCGAAAGCCGTGCGCCAGGGCATCAGGCTCTCGGTCTGGAACACGTAGCCGGCGCGCCGATTGATGCCGACCAGTGTTGACCCGAAGATCTCGACCTGGCCCTTGCTCGGTTCGAGCAGACCGGCGGCGACGTTCAACAGCGTGCTCTTGCCGCAACCGGTCGGGCCGACGACGCTCACGAACTCGCCATCGGCAATGGCGAGGGTTACCTGATCGACTGCGGTGTAGCGCTGGTCGGGCGCATCGGCATTGACGAAAGTGCAGGTTACGTCCCGCAACGATACGGCCGCCGTCGAGGGCGGCGCGCCCGACGACTCAGCCGCGCGGATAGCGTGCATTCGCCTTTTTCACGAATTCGTTGGTCATCACCTGCGCAAGGTCCAGCTTGGCCGCGCCGATCTTCGGGTCGACACTGGCAAGCGCACGCAACGCGGTCTCGGGACCCTTGCCCGGAAACATGCCGTCGGGCGACAGCGCCTTCTGCGCTGCCTTGAAGCCGTCCACATAGACAGCACTATCACCGAGCAGATAGCTATCGGGCACGACCTTGATGATCTCGGCAGAACTTGCCTGCTGGATCCAATGGTTCGCCCGCACCATCGCATTGGCAAGCGCCTGCGTCGTGTTCGGATTCCGGTCGATGAACCCGATCGGGCAATACAGGCACCCGGCAGGCATCGGCCCGCCGAAGATCTTCTCCGCCTCGGCCATCACGCGCGTGTCGGACAGGATCTTGAGGTCTCCGCTGCGGCTCAGGATCGTGATCACCGGATCGAGATTGCTGATCGCGTCGATCTGTCCGGAGCGCATGGCCGCCACCGCACCATTGCTCGCGCCGACGCCGACATAGCTCACGTCGGATGGTTTGAGGCCGGCCTTGGCGAGCACGAAATTGGCGAGGATGTTCGTCGAACTGCCCGGCGCCGTGACGCCGATCTTCTTGCCTTTCAGGTCGGCAATCGACTTGAAGTCGGGCATCGTCTTCGGATTGACGCCGAGCACGATCTGGGGCGCGGCGCCTTGCAGCACGAACGCCCGCATCGGCTGACCCTTGAACTGCATGTTGAGCGTGTGCTCGAACGCCCCTGACACGATATCGGCACTGCCGCCGACGACTGCCTGCAAGGCCTTCGAACCGCCAGCGAAATCGACGATTTCGACTTCCAACCCCTCCTCCTTGAAGTAGCCGCGCTGCTCGGCGATCGTGAGAGGCAGGTAGTAGAAAAGATTCTTGCCACCGACCGCGATCGATACCTTCGTCTTTTCGAGCGTCTGACCGATCGCCAGGCGGGGCAGCGCAGTCGCAGCGAGACCGGCGAGGATGAATTGGCGTCTGTACATGTCGTATCTCTCGTTTTGATGGGGCGGTCTGGCGCCCGGCGTTCGGCATCCACGTGTTCTTTCATGATAGCGCAGCGACCCAGGCGCTCGATCGCATCCCCGCCGGCTGTGGCAGCATTGCCGGGATGTTCACCGCGAGGAAGCTATGCCCGACACCACCATATTCCTGAATGCCAGGGTGCTCGATACCGTTGCGGGTCGGCTCACCGAGCCGCTGTCGGTGATCGTGGCAGGCGACACGATTCGCGAACTGACCGCGGCGGACTCGGGCGACGCGCGAATCGGTCAGGTCTTCGATCTGCAAGGCCGCACGCTGATGCCGGGACTGTGCGACGCGCATGTTCACGTTACCGCATTCACGGCCGACTTCCGCGCGCTGGGTGCGTCGTCGCCC
>JBGSTN010000885.1:0-2618 GCA_041736455.1 Burkholderiaceae bacterium
CCGCGACGACGGTCGCAACGCCGGTCGCCTCGTTGCGCTCGATAGCGCGGCTCTGCGCGTACAGCCCGATCAGCAAGGCGGGCGCGACGATCACGAAACCGGAGAACGCGCCGGCAAGCAGCGTGGCCTGCGCAAACCCGATCCAGAGAATCACCAGCGCAGCGATCATCAGCACCGCGCCATGTGACAGGGAAACCCCGGGGGTTCGCAGGAAGTCCCGCCAGCCGAGTCGCAACCAGCGCAGGCCGGCCGCCGGTGGAACCTCGTTGGGGTCGACCGGCGACGGACTCGAAGGAATCATTGCCCTTCGAGAAAGCTCTTCAACTTGTCGGCCCGACTCGGGTGCCGCAGTTTGCGCAGCGCCTTTGCCTCGATCTGACGAATGCGTTCACGCGTGACATCGAACTGCTTGCCGACTTCTTCGAGCGTGTGATCCGTGCTCATCTCGACGCCGAACCGCATTCGAAGCACTTTCGCTTCGCGTGGCGTCAGGGAATCGAGCACCTCCTTGACCACATCGCGCATCGAATCGTGAAGCGCTGCCTCCGATGGAGCGAGCGTCGTCGTATCTTCGATGAAGTCGCCCAGGTGCGAATCGTCGTCGTCGCCGATCGGTGTCTCCATCGAAATCGGCTCCTTGGCGATCTTGAGGATCTTGCGAATCTTGTCCTCGGGCATTTCCATCTTCTCGGCCAGCGTTGCCGGATCCGGCTCGGACCCGGTTTCCTGCAGGATCTGGCGCGAGATCCGATTCATCTTGTTGATCGTCTCGATCATGTGAACAGGAATGCGGATCGTGCGGGCCTGGTCGGCGATCGAACGCGTGATCGCCTGGCGAATCCACCAGGTCGCATAGGTCGAGAACTTGTAGCCACGACGGTACTCGAACTTGTCGACCGCCTTCATCAGGCCGATGTTGCCTTCCTGGATGAGATCGAGGAACTGCAGACCACGGTTCGTGTACTTCTTCGCGATCGAGATCACCAGGCGAAGGTTCGCTTCGGTCATCTCGCGCTTCGCACGCCGTGCCCGAGCCTCACCGGCCGCCATCTGGCGATAGATGTTCTTCAGGTCCGGCAGCGGCAGCACGGTGCGCGCCTGCAGGTCGATGAGTTTCTGCTGCAGATCCTGGATCGCCGGAATGCTGCGTTCCAGTACCTCGGAATAGCCCTTCTTGCGCGCGAGTTCGTTCAACGACCATTGCAGGTCGGTCTCGTGCCCCGGATAACTGGAAATGAAGTATTCCTGCGTCATGCCGACCTTGTTGACGCAGATATCCCGGATGCCGCGCTCGAACTGGCGCACCTCGTCGACCTGCTTGCGCAACGTGTCGCACAGCTTCTCGACCATCTTGGCCGTGAAGCGGATCGACATGAACTGCTCCTGGATGATCGCCTGCGACTTTTCGTAAGGCGCCGACTGATACCCCTGTTCCTCGTACGCGTGACGCATCTTGTCGAACGACTTGCCGATGATCTCGAACTTGAGGAGCGCCGCTTCACGCAATTCGCCGAGGCGGGCGGCATGCGCCGCCTTCTCGGCATCCGGGTCGTCGGCGTCCGCCGGCCGCGGGCCGAACACCACGTCCTCGGACGCCTCATCGAGCAGCCCGTCGACCACTTCGTCGACCCGCATCGCATTGGCGCGGATCTTCTCGGAATCGGCAAGGGTCTCGGCGATCGTCACCGGGCAGGCGGAAATCGCCTGCACCATGTGCTTGAGCCCTTCCTCGATCCGCTTGGCGATCTCGATCTCGCCTTCCCGCGTGAGCAGTTCGACCGAGCCCATCTCGCGCATGTACATGCGAACGGGATCAGTCGTCCGGCCGAACTCGGAATCGACCGTCGACAGTGCCGCCTCGGCTTGTTCCTCGGCATCGTCATCGGAATTGTTGACCGCGGTCTCGTCGCCGATCAGCAGTTGTTCGGCATCGGGCGCCTGCTCGAACACCTTGATGCCCATGTCGGCAAAGGTGCCGGTGATGTTGTCGGTCGACTCGCTGTCGATCAGGTCCTGCGGCAGATGGTCGTTGATCTCGGCGTAGGTCAGGAACCCGCGTTCCTTGCCCATCTTGATCAGCAGGCGCAGATTCTCCCGGGTTGCTTCGCGCTGGGTATCGGACATCCCCGGCTTGCCGCCGAATTCCTTCAGCAGCGCGCGTTCCTTGGCCCTCGAGCCGCGCCGTCCCTTGGCGGGTTTGGGAGGCTCGGGAATCTCGATGTCGATGCTGTCGTCGATGCCGTCTTCGTCGGCATCGAACGTCACGTCATCGTCATCGATTTCGCCGTCGGCGCTGCCTTTCGACGCGGCCCCTGCCTTCTTCGGGGCCTTGGCAGACTTGGGTTTGCCCGCCTTGCCCGGCTTGGCGGCACCCGGCTTCTTGGTGACGGCCGCAGCCAGCACGTCCGTGAGTTCATCGATCTCGGCCGTACTGATCTTGGCGGCCTTCGCCGAGGTCTTGCCGGAAGCCGCTTTCGCGGCACCGGGTCTCGCGGCCGTGACCTTGGCGCCGTCAGCCTTCACGGAATCGGACTTGGCGCCCGCACGCGCGCTCTTGGTCGACTTGGATGCGGTCGCGGGCGTGATACCTGCCTTGCCGGCCGACTTGGGTCGCGCGG
>JBGSTN010000894.1:0-11803 GCA_041736455.1 Burkholderiaceae bacterium
CCATTGACCTGTGCCCAGCCGGTGATGCCCGGCTTGACCTTGTGGCGGACCATGTAGCCCTTGATCACCTTGCGGAACGTTTCGTTGTGCGCGACGGCGTGCGGGCGCGGGCCGACCACGCTCATGCGCCCTTCGAGCACATTGAAGAACTGAGGCAGCTCGTCCAGCGACGTGCGCCTCAGGATCCGCCCGACCGGCGTGACGCGCGGATCGTCGCGGCAGGCCTGCGTCACGTCCGGATGCTCGCGCCTGGCCTTCGGTGCGCCCGGGTCGTTGTCCGCCACGTACATGCTGCGGAACTTCCACACATTGATCTGGCGACCGTCCAGGCCGTAACGCTTCTGGCGGAAGAGGATCGGACCGGGCGAGGTGGACTTCACCGCGATGGCGATCGCGACCATCAGGGGCGCGGTGACGACGATGGCGATCAGCGAGATCACGATATCGGACATTCGCTTCGTGACCCCTGCGACCCCTTCGAACGGTGTATCGCACACGGCCACGACTGGCACGCCGCCCACGGCATCGAGACGGGCCTGGATCAGGTCGACCATGAAGATGTCGGGCACGAAGTAGATGGATGCGGTCGTGTCGCGCAGGCTGTCGAGAAGCCTCAGGATGCGCGGCTGCCCAGCCATCGGCAGGGCGATGTAGATACTGGTGATCGAGTTGGCCTTGACGAAGGCCGCAGCGTCGTCGACACGACCGGCCACCGGCGCTTCTTCGACGTCGCCGAGCCGCGCATGATTGCGGTCGTCGAAGAACGCAAGAATGCGCTTGTTGCTGAATGGATCCTTGTTGATCGTACTGGCGATCTGGCGGCTGGCGTTGTTGGCGCCGATGACGATCGTCGGTTCCTTGCGGCTGAGGGCGAGTACCTTCGGGACATACGACGGGGCGAACCAGTGGGCGACGAACTGGACGATCGGGACACCGAGTACCCAGCCCAGCACCACGTTGCGGTCGAATGCATCGATCATGCCGGTGACGTAACCGAGGCCCACGAGAAGCGCGGCCACGACCGCCCAGTTCCCGGCCAGGGCTCGCAACAGGTGCAGTTGCCGATGCCGGAATTCGATGGAGCCCGGGTAGCAAAGCGAAAACGCCAGCAGGCCGAGGATGACTTCGGCACCGCGAACAGGCATGCCGTGTAGATAGGTGAGGCCCCAGAGCGTCAGGACGACCAGCAAGGGGTCCGTGGCCGCCTTGATGAGGTCGACGACCTGACGGGCACCAAACCGGACATGCGTTGACGCGACTCTGCGTGGAACGTCCATGAGGGTGACCTGCCTCCCTGTTTGTTGTGCAACGAGTATCAGTGACGGCTTCGTCGCTTTCCTAGCTCAGGTCCATCTTCCAGGTCGTGTAGTCGAGGATGTTGCTCATGTCGATCGACAGCGTGAGTCGATCACCTTGCCTGACGTCGCGGGCAGGGATCCGGAACAACGGATTGGTCCAGCTGGTGTTCCGGCTGTCCAGCGCATTGTCGAAACTGAGTTCCTCATCGAAGATCACCCTGAAGAACACGCTCAGCCCGTCGACCCGGCCGTCTCGAACGACTGCCTTCTGCACCTTGTATGACGTCGGGATGGTGTTGCCGCTGATCATGTCGTTGAGGTCGAACTCGAACAGGGGTGCGGGTTCGCAGGCATAGCGGTCGATCGAACCGGTCTGCATGAATCGACGGCCGCTGCCCTGCCGGTACTTGCGGTCCGTGCTTTCATTCTTGAGGCACGAGTAGTCGATCCCCTTGATCTGGGATTCCCAGCAATAGGGCACTCGATGATCGTCTCGCAGGGAAATGGGTTCGACGAAGAACTGGAACTTCGCGGGCAGGATCTTTCCGCCCGGTTTCAGCATCCTGGCCTTGATATCGAGCAGGTTCTCGACCATGTTCTCATCGAAGAGGTAGCTGCCGATCTGCTCGTGAATGACGAGATCGGCAAGCTCGGGTGCCTTGAAATCCCGGCTGTTCTTCCGGACGAACTCGATGTTGGTCAACTTGTTGTGGCTCGCGACCTGCTTGGCGATTTCGATGACTTCGCCGTGCTCCAGGGCGTAGACCTTGCGGGCGCCGCTGCGAGCCGCGAACATGGCCAGGATTCCGGTTCCGGTGCCCAGGTCGATGACGACGTCTCCCGGCTTGACCGTTCGACGGATCGCTTCGTGGTAGGCGTCGAGCCGGACCTTGTCAGCCAGCATCGCTTCCTGATAGTCCAGGTCGGCGAACTGAGCGATATTGCTTTCATCGTAGATGAGCGACCGTAGTCGATCATTTGATTTCAACGATTGCTTCGCAGTCCTGAAGAACCACCGCATCGTCTTCTTGGCAATCAGCATCTTTCTCATCCCTTTTTGATATGAACCGAGCCCGTCGGTTCCTGGCATTGACGCATCGAACGCATGCGACTCTTGACTCGCGTCGACCCTGATCAGGTTTCAACCAGGACCGTTCCGATCACCGTGACACCCATCGCCGTCACTTCATCGGCCAGCGTCGCAATGTCGTCGAGCTGCGTCCGGTTCAGGCGGCCCACGAGCACGCAGCCTTTCGCGCAGACCGAGATCAGCTCGGCATCCGGATCCTCGACCACATTGGGCGTATCGATGACGATCACGTCGAACATCTCTTCCAGCCGGTTGATCAGCAGATCGAGCCGTTCACGCGACAACAGGTCGCTTGGATTGGGCGCCTGGCCGCCAGCGGTGATGACCGCAAGATTCTTCAAGCCGGCGATGCGCTGTATCGCGTCTGCCATATAGCCGGTTCGCAGGATGCTGGTCAGGCCGAAGGTGTTCTGCAGACCGAAAAGCTCATGGATCCGGCCCGTGCGCAGGTCGCCATCGACCAGCGCGGTTCGCATGCCCATCTGCGCGAAGGTGACCGCGAGGTTCGAAGCGATCAGAGTCTTGCCGTCGCCGCGCGCGGGGCTGATCACCGTCAGCGTCTTGGGTCTGTTCGCCTCTTCCGCCAGACCCGGTTTCAGCCACCGCGAGAGAATCTGTGTGCGCAGTTTCCTGATGTCCGCGACGATGCCGGTCGATTCGTACGCGGAGATCACTTCGCGGCTGATTTCGCTGCTGCCGGGCAGGATCACCGAATAGTCGAACTGGTAGGCCAATGCCTGCTGGAGATGAACCGGCTTGATCAGTTTCTTCGAGATCGCCGCCTCGCCGAAACGCAGGCCTTTCTTCCGTGCGGCATCCAGCACGGTCTGGATCTGTGAATCGCGCAGGACGCCGGCGTCGCGAAGGATTTCACCGATCGGCTTGCGGGCCGTCTCCGTCGGTCTGATTCGTGTCGGCAGGTCCAGGTCGGACGAGGGCGCCGTTACGGTATCGGCGTCGGCACGATAGGCATGCCTGGTTTCGCCGACCTCACTGTCGTCCTGCACGCGATCGGCCAGCACGGTCTCAGCGTGTTCGGTGTCGGCGAATTCCGTGTCAGCGAACTTGGTGTCAGCGAACTTCGTATCAGCGAACTCGGTATCGGCCAGCTCGATATCCGCATGGTCGGTATCAGCGTGGCCACTTTCGAGAGGCGCGCGCTCGACCTGCAATCCGGCTCGCCCGGCATCGAGTGCCGACTGGCTCAGGCATTCCAGCCTGGGCTCGCGATTGATTCCGAGTCTCATGACGTCGCCGGCTGCAACGCGACGGTTCTGATTGACCAGGCGGGCAGGCAGCCTTCGAATCGTGGCGATCATCGGCAGGTCGACGATCTGCATCAGATCGTCCGCGGTACGAAGCCGACGACGCCTGAACTCCAGACCGACGGCGGACCAGATGCCCAGTCCGCCACCCATCACGAGGGCCGCAGACAGATTGATCGGCAAGCTCGGGCTCGAGGGTTTCGAGGGCGGCACTGCCTGGCCGAGCAGATAGGCGCTCGATTGCGTCGCCTTGCTCTCCACGGCGGTCTGATCGCGGCGCTTGGTCACGGTTTCGTAGCTTCGCTGCGCGTCTTCCACGTCGCGCTGAAGAAGCGCCTGCTGGTCGCGCAGTTGACGTTGCCGAATGACGCGGGCGCGCTGGTCTTCCAGGCGGGCACGCAGGTCCGACTCCTGGCGGGAGATTGCCGAAGAATTGTTCCGCAGGCTCGCCACGATCGAGGCGGACTCCTCGTCGATGCGCGTGCGAAGTGCCTTGCGTTCCGAGACGAGCTTGATGAAAGCCGGGTGAGACTCGCCCAGACTCGTGGACTGCTCACCGAGCCGGCTCTCCAGCGCGGAGAGCTCTTTCTTCAAGCCCTGGATCACCGGGCTCTGTTGCACTTCAGGCAGATTTTCCATCGTGCCGCGCGCCTGGCTGGACCGGGCGATTTCGCGACGCCTGGACGAGTCTGCCAATGTCGCCTGGAGCGTAGTCAGTTGCGAGGACAGATCCTGGAACCGCGCCGTCTCCACATCGAGCCGCTCATCGCTGGAGGTGATCTGGTAATCCTTCTCGAAGGCACTGAGCTTGGATTGCGCCTGCTCCAGTCGCAAGCGGAGTTGCTCGCTCTGTTCGTCCAGAAAACTGTTCGACTGGCGAGCCGGTTCGACCCGCATCTGGACCGTGACGTCCATGTAGGCCTTCGCAAAGGCATTGGCCAACCTTGCCGAATCCTCTGCGCGCTCGCTGGTGTAAGTGAACAACAGGACCATCGAATCGCGCTGCGGCTTGACCGCAATGCGTTTCTGAAGGCGTTCGACGAGCCAGTCACGGAAGGTCGGGCGACTCTCGGTCGTGCGTTGCCACTGCGCCGAAAGTTCGGCGTCTTCGGTGAGTGAGAGAGCCTCGATCACGCGCAACGTCACCGACCGACTCGTGGCGATGTCGATCTGCGTGGCCATGAATCCCGTCTGCATCATTGGCGGCAGGACATTCGCGCCGAGCGCATCCCCTGCATTGGGGTCTATGAACACTTCGCTGGATGCGGAAAACTTCCTTGGCATCAGCTCGGTAATCGATGCTGCAAGCAGGAGTGAGGTCACCAGACACGCAGTGATCAACAACCATCTGGCACTAAGAATTCTGATGAAGAGCCGGAGCGACAAAGGACTGATTCCTATCTGATGAGATGACGAGGAGCAATGCCTTGTGCAGGATTCCTCGCCCGGTCAACCGATGACACCAGGACGATCATTGCATCCCGGTATCGCAGCATCCGTGACCGGATTCACAAAAGCGAAGGTTTGATCAGGCGATTTGTGCAGTCATGCGCAATCGCGCCATCTCGTCCCGGCGAAATGCGACCAGACCGCCGGTTTCTACCGTTCGTCCCTCGATATCACCGCTTCATCGGTTCCGCAGCAGGTGTTTTCGGAGCGCTCACCTAAATTGCTCCGACTTGGCGATCGATACAGGAGAGAGCAACATGCAACCGAGATTCGTTACGAAACGTGATTTTTCGGGCAGGCCGATGATCGCCAGTCTTTGTGTCGTTGCCATTCTTGCGTTCGCCGGGTGCGGGGATCCGGGCGATGCTTCCGAGACGCCGCACTCGAGTCATGCCGAAATGGCTGATCAGTCGGGCATCACCGCATCGACGACTGGACCGCTGGCTCAGGCAGACAGCATCGACGCTGCGCCCGTGCAAGACGACTCTGCTGCAACGATGTCGACTGCGACTGCGACTGCGACTTCGGATCCATCGGCGACTGCGGATCCGATAGAGGTCAAGCGAAGCACGCGATCGCCGGCCAGGTCGCCTGCACCGCGCCGTGCGCGTCCCGTCGCCGTCCCGACGACCACGACGCCAACGACGACCACCACTCCGACGACGACGACTCCAACGACGACTCCGACGACGACCACGACTCCAACGACACCCACGACACCCACGACTCCGACAACGACTCCAAAGACACCCACCCCGGCTCCCGTGCCCACGGTGCCTGCAACAGCCGGCGCATCAGCTTTCACGTTCGGTGTCTCGACTCACATGGCGTTCGGACAGGCATCGACGACGGTCATGTCAGCGCTCGGCAGCATCGGTGCCAAGAGCTTCAGGGACGAGGCGTACTGGGACAATTACGAGCGCCAGCGTGGCGTCTACTCGGTGGCCGGATTGGCGCCTGCCGTGCAGGACATGCTCGCCGGTCGAATCGATGCCTCACGGTCGATCCTGGTGCTCGATTACGGCAATCCGCTCTACAACAGCGGGCGACGTCCCACCAGCGATGCCGACATCCAGGCATTCGTCGACTATGCCGTGCATCTGATCCAGGATGGCGGGCATCGATTCGGCTACGTCGAGGTCTGGAACGAGTGGAACATTCCCATCGGCACCAGTGACACCACGGGCGGTAACGGTGCCGACTATGCAAGGCTCTTCACCGCCGTGGCCAGGGCGATTCGCCCGCTCGGAGACTTCAAGATCCTCATCGGCGGTTCGGTCGACTTCTGGGATGGCTGGCAATACATGCGGGCGGTGCTCGACGGTGGCGCGCTCGCCCATGCCGATGGCGTCGGTCATCACTCGTACAACTGGCGTGACGGCATGCAGGCGACGCCTGCCGTGCTGATGCAGCGGCTCGACTCGCTGCAGTCGTTGCTCAGTTCGTACAACGGGAGCAAGCCGGTCCCGATCTATGTCACGGAATTCGGCTGGCCGAACTGGAGTGCGTCCGGCTTTTCCGATGCCCAGGCGGGCATCTGGATCGCCGACTTGATGGCATTGATGCAACAGCGCACATGGATCGGCGGCGCCTGGCTCTACTCGCTGTTCGACGATGGGACGAGCCTGGCCGATCCGGAGCAGGGCTTCGGTGTCTTCACGAAGTCGGGTGCGGAAAAGCCACGGACGGCCAGCGTGCGCAACGCGTTCATGACGCTGTCGAGATAGCGCGGTTGACGAACGCGCGTGCGCGCGATGTTTCATTCCCGTTCGTGATCGGTTCCGGTCGGCGTCGCGCGGCCGGACAGGGCTCAGGCTTTCGCCGATCACGAGCCCGATCATCGTCAGAAAGAGCGCCGATTCGATGATGTTGGTCGTCACCCCGTAGCTGAACAGAATGATCATCGAGCCGATGCGGAAGGGCGCCCACGCATCGTCGGACTGCCGGCGGCGAATGGTGTCGAAGGCGATCGCCAGCGCATAGCACACGCCCGGAATGCCGAGGGTGACGAAGAGGTAGACGAACAGGTTGTCACCCGCATTCATCGACGGCTCCCGTTCGCCGGCAAAGAACTGTGCCGCACCGATCGATCCGAGTCCCTGACCGAACCAGACGGCGCCCGGCGACACCATCAATTCGATCGCGTTCGGCCACATGCTCTCCATGCGCTCACGCAACGACTGAAGGACGTCCGGTGCGGCGCGAAGGTCGACACTCGATGGCAGGTCGAAGCCGACCGTCAGCACCGGAACGCCAAGCGCCAGCAGGCAGATGCCGGCGATCATCGCGGCGCCCAGACTCCGGTTGCCGGACCACGATCGATGCGCGCGCCAGATCAGAAAGAACAGGAAGGCGGGCACCAGCCCTTTGGTGGTCGTCAGATAGATCGCCACGAGGCAGGCAACAGAGACGAACAGCGTGACCAGCGCACGCCTGGTCTCCAGAAGAATGATCATGCCGCACAGCGCCACCGCCAATGCGGCGTCGAACGAGCTGCGCGCGAAACCCGGCAGGCGAGCGGCGCCACCCATGGTCCACCACTGCATCGATGTCGACACCGAGCCGAAGGCGGTGTCGTATTCCTCGCCTTCCCAGGGCATCGGACCGGTCAGATGGTTGATGTAGACGCCAGCGAGCGACACCAGCAGGGCCACCCCCATGAAGCGGCGGACGGCGTCGTAGCGCATCCGGATCACCGGCCCGAACATGGTGGCGCCCAGAACCAGCGGCAGGAAGATCTTGAGGCCGAACACCGTCTGAAGCGGATTCTCGGATTCGATCAATGAAACGGCGAAGTGGACCGTCAGGATCGAAATCACCACGGCTGCCGCCATGTCGAGCCATCGATCGATCAGCATCGCGCGGCCGGTGATCGCCACGACGAGGGCGACGGCAACGACGTCGCGAAGGTAGATCGCGCCACCGATGCCGAGGCTGGCCAATGCGGACCGAAGCGCGCCCTCGACGATGAAGGTGCTCAGGTAGAGGACGAACAGCGCGAAGGCCATCCGGTCGAACCATCCCGATGACGATCGAGGTCCGTTCATGGTGCGATGCATTGTTCGAATCTCGAAGATCTGCGCCGCACCAGCGTCTGCTCGAGAACGTCGCAAAGCTCACGTGCGGCGCGATCCGGCATGTATCGCGACCGTGCAGCGAGGCAGGCATCACGGAATGCCGGCGCCGTTTCGCCGTCCATCGTCTTCTCGATGGCTTGCGCCAGCGCGCCAGCGTCTCCTGGCGGGAACAGCAGGCCGGTCACGCCGTCCTCGATGAGTTCGGCAATGCCGCCGATGCGCGATCCGATGACCGGCACACCGTGTTCCCAGGCTTCGATGATGACCGTGCCCAGCGCCTCTTCCCAGATCGATGGCATGACAAGCACATCCTGGGCAGCGTGGAACGCCGTGGGATCGACGAATCCGGGGTAGGTCACCCGCGGATCGGGGTAGCGCCGCTTCAGATCGGCCAGATAGTCGGGATCGGCCCGTCCGGCGATGGTCACCGACAGGGGCAGGTCCGGCCGTTCACTCAACGCTTTCAGCAGGACTTCCGTTCCCTTCGGCGGCTCGATGCGACCGATCACACCGACCCGGAAAGGCTGCCCCGGCTTTCGCGCCCTTTCGGCGAACCCGGCAGGGTGATGCTCATGCCGGGGTATGCCCGGGTAGATGACCGAGCGATCGACGCCCGCAAAGAATCCCGCGTCGACATGACGCTGGAGCACGTGCCGACTGACGCCGATCACGGCGTCGACCCCATGGCTCAGATGGCGTTTCAACGCGCTGGTGGTCCGGCATTCGAGACACGACCCGGCGCAGACACGGTCATTCCGAAAGCGGCTGGTCTTGATGCACATCAGGCCGTAGTCGTGCAGCGTATGCACGACGGGAATGCCGAGTTTTCGGAGCATGGGCCAGACGGCCAGCGAAAACCCGAAAAGGTTGTGTGTCGCGACGACATCGGGCATCTCGGCCCGCATCACCTTCTCGACCGCCGCCGAAGCCTTCGGATTGAATTGATCGCGAAGGTGGAACTGGACTTTCTTCCAAGGCGTTCGTTCGTGTTCCGGCGCGAACGGCCAGTAGACGTTCTCGGTCATCAACCGATGAACGCGAATGCCATTGACTTCGTCCGGCAGGTCATGGTCTTGCGGCCCGAGCGTGACGACGAAGACCTGATGGCCGAGTGCCACGCAGGCTTCCGCGAGGTATTGCATCACCTTCTCGGCGCCGCCTATCGTTCGAGGCGCATAGGCGTTACCCAGGAAACCGATCTTCATCGTCCGGTCTTCCTGGCGGTCTCGGCGCAGGCCAGTCCGCGATTGATGAGGCTTGCCAGTATTGCGGAATTGGCCTTGTCCATCATGATGCTGTGTCTCGTCGGCACGCTCCCGATTGCCACGGCGCTCCCCGCCCATTCGGGCCAGCCACCGCACGGGTCTTCCTCCGTCGTGCCGATGCCGAATTCGGACATGTCCTCGCAGCGCACGAACATGACGGTTCCCGCATAACGTTGCACGACGTACCGATCGGCGGCATTCAGCAGAGGCAACGCGATCTGCTCGAGCTCACTGCTGAATGACGCGGCGTCGGAGTCAGTCAGCTCCGTGTAGAGCTTCGGGCGCACGTGGACGAAGAATCGCTTCAGCCGCTTCAGGTAATACAGCAGGTAGGGCCACATCTTCACCGGGCCCATCGCCGCCGACTTGCGGGCATGCAACCAGCAACGCGCCAGGAAAGGAGGCACCTTCGGATGGCCCGGCGCATACCAGTCCAGCAGCAACAGCAGCGGCACCCGTTGGCCCTGCCGGGCGAGCTGTTGCGCCATTTCATAGATGATCGGCGCGCCGAGGGAATAACCGACGAGATGGAAAGGGCCCTCGGGCTGGACTCGGCGCATTTCGCGAATCAGATGGGTCGCGATCGCTTCGATCGAGTCGATTTTGCCGTCGTCCTGCGCCAGGCTCATGAAATCGAGCAGGTAGAACGGCTGCTCGGGTGCCAACGCACCAGCCAGATGCTTGAGCGTCAGGATCGGACCACCCCAGCCGGACACGAAGAAGATCGGACTGTCATTGCCATCCGGCTTGATCGCGATCACGCAGCCCGCATCGGCTTGGGTACCGGCACGTTCGAGCATCTCGGCCTGCATCCGGACCGTCGGGGCTTCGAGCAAGGCGGCCAGGCGAAACTTCACATCGAACTGCTTCTCGATCCGGTGCAGCAGCATGACGGCGGCGATCGAATGACCGCCGAGATCGAAGAAATTGTCGTGCCGCCCCACGCGTTCCACCTGCAACAGCTCCGCCCAGACGCCCGCAATGAAGGTCTCGACGGGCCCTTCGGGCGCCCGCCAGGTGCGATGCGAATCGGTCACGTGGTGGGCCGCGTGCAAGGCGGCCAGGGCCTGCCGGTCGACTTTCCCGTTGGGCAACGCAGGCAAGGCGTCGAGGCACAGGAAGGCCGAAGGAATCATGTGCCCGGGCAACAGTTTGCGCAGCGACTCCTTCAGCAGCGGTGCGTCGAGCGATGCCGGCACGACGCAGGCCACGAGCCGGGCGCCGGACCGGTCGTTCTGGATCACACTCACGGCCGCGTGGTCGACCATCGGCAACTGAACCAGCGCTTCCTCGACTTCACCCAGTTCGATCCGGTACCCCCGCACCTTCACCTGTTCGTCCAGGCGGCCCAGGAACTCGATCTGGCCGCCGGCCCGGTAGCGCGCGAGGTCACCCGTTCGATACATGCGTGCGCCAGGCGCGGCAAAGGGATCGGGCACGAACTTCTCGGCCGTCAGGTCGGGCCGGTTGAGATATCCTCGCCCCACGCAGTCGCCTCCGATCCACAACTCGCCCGACACATTCACGGGAACCGGTTGACGCTGCGCGTCGAGAATATAGGCGCGGGCGTTGGCGAGTGGGCGTCCGATCGGAATGGACGTGGTCGACGGATCCCGTGCGAGTTGCTCGACATGGCGCAGGTAGGTTGCCTCGATCGTGCATTCCGTCGGTCCGTAGCAGTTGAGCAGTTCGATGTCGCACCGCGACGCCCAGCGCCGGGCGTCCGACAGCGTGAGGGCCTCACCGCCGACACACAGGATCCTCAGCGGCAACGGCGTCTCGTCGCGATCGAGCTCGAGTTCGGTCAGGAACGCCGAGAAGAAGCTGGGCACCATCGAGGCGAACGTGACGCGCTCGGCACGAATCAGCGCGAGTGTCTGCGCCGGATCGCGGATCTGTTCCTTGTTCGCGATGATCTGCGTCGCACCGACGGCAAGCGGCGTCCACAGTTCCCAGATCGACGCGTCGAAGACGATATTGGACCATTGCAGGAACCGATCGCTATCGCAGAACCCGAACTCGCGAATCTGCCAGTGTTGATTGTTGACCAGAGACCGGTGCTCGATCATCACGCCCTTGGGCTTGCCGGTGGATCCCGAGGTGAAGATCACATAGGCGAGATTGTCCGGGCCAGCCACGGGAACCGGGTTCGAGACCGACGCCGCGTCGGACTCCGTCGCCGCCGATCCGGCCAGCACGCCGGTGTCCGGGTCCAGTAGCATGAATTCGCAGGCCGATGCCTGAGAGGGATCCGGCCGCGAAAGCATTTCCGTGCTTTCCGACTGCGCATCGCTGGCGATCGTCAGCGCGCCGGCCGTGGCCGTCTTGCGTGTGCGTGATGCGGCGAGCAACGACTGCC
>JBGSTN010000907.1:0-2149 GCA_041736455.1 Burkholderiaceae bacterium
GGCAGGAGCCGGGGCGCCGGAACGGACGAAGTCGAATGCCGTGGTCGAGCAGCCCGCCAGGAGGGCCAGCGCGCATGCGACCAGCAGGCCCGAGGCGGGTTTGCGCCGGATCGGTGCCTGGTCCGCTCGATCGTTCCGGGAATGAATGGCGGCCGTGGGGGGAAGCTGGGTTCCGCCGGAGGGCTTTGTCTGCTTCGAGATCCGGCAAGAGCTTTCACGCGACTTCAAAAGAACCTCTCAACTCATTGAAAACAAACGGAAGACCTGCGATCCTACGCAGCGTGGCGCGATTGGTCAAGTCAGTTGGTCGTGAAGTTCCGACCGCACGGACGTGCAACCGTGCTAATAATCTCGTTATGGAAAAATCTGCACAAAAACGCAACGCTCCTGGTATCGACTCGCCCGGTCCGTCGGCGCATGTGCCGCCGTCGCAACCGTCTGGCAGACCTGATCCGGAATTGCCGGTCAGCGAATCGCAATGGCGAAAATGGCTTGCTTCGCCCGCAGGGCGTTATGTGCTCGACTGGGAACAGGCGCATCTCGATCAGGCGGTCGCGAATCTGTTCGGTTTTGTCGGTCTGCAATGTGGTCTGCGCGAACTGCAGGCGCTGCGGCAGAACCGCATGCGGACCCGGTTCCTCATCACGCGCAGCGACGGCGTGGCGCATTACGACCACTCGCACCCGTCCGCCGACGTCGTGATCGACAGCTATGAAGAATTGCCGTTGGCCACGGAGAGTGCCGACCTGATCGTGCTGCCTCACGTCCTTGAATTCGCATCCGATCCACATCAGGTGCTGCGTGAGGTCGACCGCGTGCTGCGACCGAATGGTCGCGTGATCATCGTCGGCTTCAACCCGGTGAGTCTGTGGGGCATCAGCCAGGGGATCGGTCGCTTGTTGAGCCGGCCCCTGTTGCCGCCCGACGAGCACTTCATCGGACTTCCCAGACTGCGCGACTGGTGCAAGTTGTTGAGTTTCGAGTTCCAGGCCGGCAGCTATGGCTGCTATCGGCCGTTGTTTCGCAGTGCGCGCTGGCTCGAACGCACGGCCTTCCTCGAAAAGGCGGGAGACCGTTGGTGGCCGATCTGCGGCGCCGTCTATAGCGTGACTGTCGTCAAGCGGGTGCGCGGCATGCGACTCGTGAACCCGGTTCGCGTGCGTCAACCCCGCCGCGCCCGGATAGTGGCCGTTGCGTCGCCGAACTTCGATCCGATCCAGGAGAAGGCGTCCACCCGGCCGGCGGCCAGGTTGCGGTTGGTCCGCCCCTTGCCCGACCGATCCGCGCCGATCGATTCGTCGGACGTCTGAACGTCTGAACGTCGGGCGGCCGGGAACGGCCACTGTCGTCTCTTTCGGGTGGTGCGCGACGGGGCTCGCCGCGAATCACCTGGTACCGCTACCATCCGTGCTGCATGCATTCGGGCCCACAGGCGTGAACCTGGTTGGTGGCCGATTCCGATATTGACCCCGACAGGAACTCCCAAGAGACATGACAAACCGTATCGATGTCTTCACCGATGGCGCCTGCAAGGGCAATCCCGGGCCTGGCGGCTGGGGGGCGCTGATCGTCGCGGATGGTCAGGAGCAGGAGCTGTTCGGTGGTGAATCGCAGACCACCAACAACCGGATGGAACTGCAGGCGGTGATCGAGGCGCTCCGCAGTCTGCCGGCTGGGGCATCGGTCGCCGTGCACACCGATTCGCAATACGTTCAGAAGGGAATTTCCGAATGGATCGTGAACTGGCAGCGGCGGGGTTGGCTGACAGCGGATCGCAAGCCGGTGAAGAATGCCGATCTCTGGCGCACGCTCGTCGTTCTGACTGATGGCCGCGATATCCACTGGCGGTGGGTCCGCGGCCATAACGGACATCCGGGCAACGAGCGCGCGGATCGACTCGCCAATCGGGGAGTACCCGTGACCAGTCGTACCGGCTGACTGGAAGGGATCCGCGCGTGAATCCGTTGCTTCGTTATGGGCTTTTGGGTGCACTGCTGGTGGGACTGGGCTGGTTCGTCGCCGACTGGCAACACGAGGGACCGGCACCGGATCCGAAGGCCTCCGGCATTTCGGCGAACATCGCCGTCGCGAGTACCGATGCGCCGCCCGTCAAAGGCGGGCTCGATGCCCTGGCCGCGATCGGCCAGGG
>JBGSTN010000916.1:0-2849 GCA_041736455.1 Burkholderiaceae bacterium
GGCAGCCTGACCTGGTCACCGATCGCGAGCCTCGTGTCGGCTCGTGCCCGGCCGCCATTGACGCGCACCTGGCCGCTGCGGATGATCTGGTAGAGGTGGCTCTTGGGTACGCCGCGCAGCGTACGCGACAGGAAATTGTCCAGACGCTGGCCCTCGCTGCTTTCATCGATGCTTGCGGTTCGAACCAGGGGCGTTTCGGACATTGGACGATGAGAGGAGTCGTTCGGAGACAGTCCGTGATTGTCGCCGATGTCTCCGGAACCTTCGTTGCTCCGCCCTGACGACCGGCGGGCATAGGCATGCCGAGGTCGTCATCTCCACACCCGTAAAAGCGTCTTTCACACACTAACCGGCAGTCAAATCACCGTATTGCTATACTCCGCGTGCTTTACGTTTCAAACACGTGACGGGCGGCGCCCCGAGGCCGTCGGGTTTGTGCGGTGTTTGAGCGGCAGAAGGCACGTTCGGTCGTTCAATGATCGGTCGTTCAATACAAAGGGACTCTTCCGGGATCGAACAGTCGCCGAACGGTCATTGAATGCCGGCCAGGGCCAGCTTAGGGTCATCGATATCAGGTCAATAACATCAGGTCGACGAGACCCAACGTCAGGTCAACATGACCGAACGACGAGTCAACGTGACCAACGACAGGTCAACGTGATCGGATTGCCGGCTTCGAGCAGGCATTCCGCCAGTATGCCGCCACGCTGCGAGATGCGCGTGGGCTTGCGCGAACACACGTTATCGTCGATTCGCCTGTGCTCGGTCCTAAGCGAGCCTGCTCTCTCGATCCATCTGCTGCTTACTAACCGGTACGCCATGGACCATGAGGTCCGGCAAATCTGAACGCCACGTGCAACCCCGTCTTCCTGTTCCTCACGCGCAGCCTTTGCGGCTGGCAAGGGGCCGAAACACGGGCCAGAACATCAACTTCGCGACCGTCGCAGATGGCGACGGTGCGGATGGACCCGAGAACCCGCGAGCTGCGCATCGCAGCCGCTCGAAAAGCGCCACAGAATACGAACGACTTCGGCCTCATGACCTCGCCTGCAACCGCTCACAAGCCGCCTGCCATCGTGCCCAGATCCCGATCGATCCGATCGGGCCGGCCGACCGCACGCGCTGCTTCGAGTCGTACCGGCGGGACACGAGGCGGCTGAAGCGTCGTTTCCCCAGCGTATTCGCTCGCAACATCCGCTGGCCGCGCGCAGGCCACGCACCTTGCGCATGGAGTCTTTCCCATGAAGCGAATGCTGTTCAATGCCACCCATGCCGAAGAGCTGCGGGTGGCCATTGTCGACGGCCAGAAGCTCGTCGACATCGATATCGAAGCGGCCGGCCGTGAGTCTCGCAAGAGCAATATCTACAAAGGTGTGATCACCCGGGTCGAGCCCAGTCTCGAGGCCTGTTTCGTCAACTACGGTGAGGAGCGCCACGGCTTCCTGCCGTTCAAGGAAATTTCCCGCCAGTTCTTCAAGTCGGGCGTCGACGCATCGCGAGCCCGCGTCCAGGACGCGATCAGCGAAGGCATGGAAGTCATCGTCCAGGTCGACAAGGAAGAGCGTGGCACCAAAGGCGCCGCGCTGACGACCTACATCTCCCTGGCCGGCCGCTATCTGGTGCTGATGCCAAACAATCCGCGCGGCGGTGGCGTCTCGCGGAGGGTCGAAGGTGAAGACCGACAGGAACTGCGCGAGACCATGGATCAGCTCGACTATCCGAGCGGCATGAGTCTGATCGCCCGCACGGCCGGCATCGGGCGTGCGTCGGAAGAGTTGCAATGGGATCTGAACTACCTGCTCCAGCTCTGGACGGCGGTCGAAGGCGCGGCCGGTTCGGCCGCCGGCCCGTTCCTGATCTACCAGGAAAGCAGTCTCGTGATTCGCGCAATCCGTGACTATTTCTCGCCCGATATCGGCGAACTGCTGATCGACACGAACGACATCTACGAGCAGGCGCGCCAGTTCATGGCGCACGTGATGCCCGACATGGAGAGCCGGGTCAAGCGCTACGCCGATGACACCCCGCTCTTCTCGCGCTTCCAGATCGAGCACCAGATCGAGACCGCGTACTCGCGCAACGTGCCGCTGCCCTCGGGAGGGTCGATCGTGATCGACCACACCGAAGCCCTGGTCGCCATCGACGTGAACTCGGCGCGTGCGACGCGTGGGTCCGACATCGAAGAGACGGCGCTGCGGACCAATCTCGAAGCGGCCGACGAAGTCGCCCGTCAGATGCGGCTGCGCGATCTCGGCGGCCTGATCGTCATCGACTTCATCGACATGGAGAACAATCGGAACCAGCGTGAAGTCGAACAACGGTTGAAGGACGCCCTGCATATCGATCGGGCGCGTGTGCAGGCGGGCAAGATCAGCCGCTTCGGCCTGATGGAATTGTCACGCCAGCGGATCCGGCCGGCGTTGAACGAAGGCACGCACATCACGTGCCCACGCTGCAACGGAACCGGCGTGATTCGCGACATCGAATCGTCGGCCCTGCAAGTGCTCCGCGTGATCCAGGAGGAGTCGCTGAAGGAGAATACGGCGGCGATCTATGCACAGGTTCCCGTCGAAGTCGCCACTTTCCTGCTCAACGAAAAGCGCGGCGAGATCGCCAAGCTCGAAGCGCGCACCCGGGTCGAGATCGTGCTCGTGCCCAACAAGCACATCGAGACGCCGCACCACAAGCTGGAGCGATTGCGCCACGACGACGACCGTCTCGTCGCGCTGCGGTCGAGTTACGAAGTCGCCGAAGGTCCCGAGAACGAAGACGCATACATGGCCCGCCGTGCCGAGTCGGCCAAGCCGCGCCAGGAAGCGCGGGTCAAAGGCATCACGCCCGATCAACCG
>JBGSTN010000944.1:0-4418 GCA_041736455.1 Burkholderiaceae bacterium
GCGGTGGCCATTCGACGGGCGTGTCGCCCGACTTGGCCACCGGCGGAGTCGTCTGGCGCCGGCCCTGCATGGCGCCCAGCGCCGACAACGTCGAGTGGGCCGTACCCGGGGGAATACCCGAGTGCATCACGACGGCCTTGAATCGACCCGGATACCGCGTGACCAGAAGTGCCGCCATGCTCGCCCCTGCCGACAGACCCGCGACGGCCACGCGTGTCCGGTCTACCGGGTGCAACAGGCAGACCTGATCGATTGCCAGCATGATCAGCGCGGCTTCACCGTGCGCACGGCCATTGCGTGTGTCGAACCAGTTCCAGCAGCCCTGACCGTTGGCGATTCGATCCTGTTCCGGGTACAACACCAGGAATCGTTCGCGCATGGCGAGGCGATTCATGCGCGTGCTGATGGCAAAGCTGTTCGCGTCCTGACCGCAGCCGTGCAGCATCACCATCAGCGGAAGGCGTTCTCCCCACTTGACCCCCGGCGGGCGATAAAGTCGATAACGCCGCACACCGGCCGGGCCCAACACCGCCCCAGGAAGCCATGCGCCGTCGCCGGGCGGCGGCGTATGGCGGGCGACGATCGGCTTCAATGATCGCGCCACGACAAGGGTTCCCGCGTCGGTCGTCATTCGCGCCATCGTCGCGAAACTGCGTTCGAGACTCTTCAACCAGACCGACTTGCGCGCTCGCTTTCTCATTCGCGTCATTCTGAGGCCGGGCTGTCGCGGCGCGCCCTTTGTCCTCGATTCGTGATTCTGTTGCAGGCGATCGATGCCATCGTGGTGCGATCGTGTTGAAGCCGGCAACGCACCGGCGACATCTTTGCGGGATCAATTCATGCACCGATCGTCGCAGGCACGCACCATTCATGCACGGACGCCCGACTTCTTGAAGCAACCGACCAGAGGATTCCCATGCCCGCCACCAAAAAGGCCTCGTCACGCAAGACCACGACCAAACCCAAGGATGCCATCGCGTTGCTCAAGGCCGACCACAAGGCGGTGAGCGAACTGTTCGACGCCTATGAGAAGACCCGCTCGGCCTCGAAGAAGAAAGCCTTGGTGACCGAGATCTGCAGTGCGCTCAGTGTGCATGCGCAGATCGAGGAAGAGATCTTCTATCCCGCCGTCAAACCGGCATTGAAGGACAGGAGTCTGGTTCCGGAAGCCGCTGTCGAACATGCCAGTCTGAAGGACCTGATTGCCCAGATCGAAGGTGTTGAGCCGGACGGCGAAATGTACGATGCCAAGGTCAAGGTGCTGTCCGAATATGTGAAGCACCATGTCAAGGAGGAACAGAACGAGATGTTCCCGAAGGTCAAGGCTTCGTCGATCGACCTGGTCGATCTCGGTGAGCGACTGTCCGTGCGCAAGGAGGAATTGATGGCCGAATACGTGTGACGCGCAGAATCGCATCCTGCCGGCCGTCGCTGCACTGAGGGCGTTCCCTTGGTTGCGAAGCCCAGCCCTGCAGTGGCCTCGCTGAAAATCACGCACGGCGATCGCGTTCGAGCCGAGCGCGCCGCCGATCTTCGTGCTCGCGCAGGCCCGGCGTAAGAGCCTCGCCGAAGTCTTCAGACTCGAACACAGGGCGAATCTCGATCTCGCTCTCCTCCAGGTGCGGGTTCGGGCAGCGGCGCACCCACAGCAATGGCTCGTCCATCGAGCGCACCTGCCAGAGCCAGTAGCTGGCGATAATCTCCCTGGTCTCGGGGAACGGGCCGTCGATCATGGTTCGATCGCTGCCCGCGAACCGAACCCGCCTGTCCTTGGCACTGGGGTGAAGCCCTTCACCAGCCAGCATGAGGCCGGCGTTGACGAGTTCCTCGTTGTAGCGGCTCATGTCGATAAGCAATTGTTCACGGGGCATCACCCCACTTCCGACGATGGGGTGGCTTTGACAATGACCATGATTCGCATGAGTTGCGCCTGTCGTGTCGTTCGAGATCGGACCGTGTCCCGTATCGACCAGACGAACGGGCGGGTGTGAATTCGACAACATCACCGCGCGAGATCCGCGCCACTCCAGGCGCGTCGTCGAGCGCGGCCATTCTCGCGATTCTCGATCTGGCAGCACCAGGACCGAATTGTTGCCGAGTGAGCAGGGTTTGCCGCGTCGAACCGACCGAGTCGAGGCCTATACTCGCTGCCGTGTCCATCGATCAATTTCAGCGATGATGAAATTCCGCGAGCTGCTTTTCGGGCTCGGTTTCCGTCCAAGGCTTCGCAAGTACGGGGTCGAGATCGTCGAGTTCATGGTCGACGACCGGCGGCTGCGCCGCGCGCAGTGGCTGCATCCGAAGGAATCGGACAAGACACCCAAACAGTCGGAGATCGACGCGCTGCGCGAGTTCCTGCGCCCTGGTGACACGGCCATCGACATCGGCGCTCACAGCGGAGATACCACGCTGCCGATGGCGATCGCCGTCGGTGCGGAGGGCACGGTCATCGCGTTGGAACCGAATCCCCATGTGTTCAAGGCGCTTCAGGCCCAGGTCGGGCTGAACGACGACATCGGCCGCATCGTCGCCTATCCGTATGCAGCGATGGATGACGATGGCGACTACGAATTTTCCTATGGCGATCCGGGCTATTGCAACGGCGGTTACGAAGGCGCGACTCATGCCTGGAAGATGCGCGCCTTCTTTAAACTGCGGGTACAGGGTCGCAACCTCGCGAGGCTGCTGGCAGCCAATCATGAATCGCTGCTGACGAGGCTGCGCTACGTGAAGATCGATACCGAGGGCCATGATTTCGCCGTCTTTCGTTCGATCGAAGCGTTGCTCCGGCGTCACCGGCCCGTTCTGCGGGTCGAGGTCAATCGGTTCATGCCCATCGAGGAGCGGCGCGCCTTCGACGCGGCGCTTCGCGCCGCCGGATACCGTCCGCATCGGGTTGATCCCGCCAGCGACCGTGCCGCGGAGGAAGTAACGGATTCGACGTTGACCGACGTCACGCACTTCGATATCTGCGCATTGCCGGCTGTCGAATCGAGCGTGACGCGGCAGGCCCGACAACGCAAGGCCAGCGCAATGTTGGCGAATAGGGTCTGATCGTCAGGTCTTGGGCGCTAGTTGCTCGGGCCGGACACGCGACGCCAGCAACGGTTCAGCGCTGTCGGCGTCGATCGCTTCGCGTTGACCGGTCTCGAGGGGCTGCTCGAAATCGTTCCAGCCGCGTACGCCGGTTCTGAGCGACACCACGTCCGAGAAGCCCATTCGCTGCATCACATCGGCCGCCAGCAGCGAACGGTTTCCTGAACGGCAGACGACCACGATGCGCCGTTGACGCCCGCTCGCCAGTACGGGTTCGGTGTCGTCATATCCCCAGTCGCAGGCACTTTCCAGAACGCCACGCGGCACGTTGATCGAGCCGGGTACGTGCGCTTGCGCAAACTCGGCCGGTTCGCGCACATCGAGTACGAGCAGGTTGGCGCCGTCCCGGTCCTCGCGCAGCGCCTTCAGGTCCCAAGGCATGATTTCGCGCACGCTTCGCGCAGCATCGGCCAGCAAATCGGCAAACCTCAAGAAAGTTTCTCCACGGGTGGACCCGAAATTGTACTGGGTGGGATTCCCGGGGGAGTTCGCGCCCGATTCCTCGCCGGTGGTGCATCCGAAGCCGCTGGCGCGACCAGCGAAGGGTGGGTCGGGGCAGATGGGAGACCTGACCCCGATGCACCTGACCCCGATGCACCGAATGGGAGACCTGACCCCGCGGGTGATAAATGGGAGACCTGACCCCGATGCTCCGATGCTGGAAGCTGGTCGGGATCGTGGCAAAATCGGGCGGGTACGACCTGGGGCTGCCGGTGGCACTCTCGTTTTCGCGCTTTATTTCTCGGGCCCCGGACCGGTTGGGCCGCCTTTCGGAGCCTTGCGCTTGGACATGCTCGCCGAACCCGCAACCCCTGCCGTCGTCGACGAGCAGATTCTCCTTGGGGACGAGGCCGTGGCACGCGGCGCGATCGATGCCGGCATAAGCGCCGCCTACGCGTACCCGGGTACCCCTTCCACCGAGATCTTCCAGACCATACAGACCCAGGCAAGACTGCTTGGTCTGCCGGTGCGCGGCCTGTGGTCCACGAACGAGAAGGTGGCGCTCGAGGAAGGCGTGGGCGTGTCCTATGCGGGCAAGCGTGCGATCGTCGCGATGAAGCATGTCGGCCTCAATGTCGCGGCCGACCCGTTCATGAACGTCGCCGTCTCGGGAGCCCATGGCGGCCTGGTCATCGTGGTCGCCGACGATCCGTCGATGCACAGTTCGCAGAACGAACAGGACTCGCGCTATTTTGCCGATTTCGCGATGGTTCCCTGCCTCGAGCCGGCCGATCAACAGCAGTGCTACGACTTCACCCGCGAAGCGTTCGAGCTTTCCGAGCGCCTGCGCGTGCCGGTGATGCTGCGCCTCGTCACTCGCC
>JBGSTN010000952.1:0-3600 GCA_041736455.1 Burkholderiaceae bacterium
CGCGCAAACGCTACACCTACGTGTTTTCAGCGGCGCGGCCGCTCGAGCGCGACCTGCCGCTCACGATCGATCCGTCGGGCGTGCACATGTGCACCGACAATCGAAACTACATGGCCGGTTGTCCCCCCGACGATGATCCCGCCGTCGCGCCCGACGACTTCTTGGCCGACCATTCGATCTGGGAAGACAAGGTCTGGCCGGTGCTCGCACATCGCGTGCCGCAGTTCGACGCGATTCGACTGATCAACAGCTGGGTCGGGCACTACGACTACAACACGCTCGATCAGAATGCCGTGATCGGCCGCCATCCGCACGTGACGAACTTCCTGTTCGTCAACGGGTTCTCGGGCCATGGCCTGCAGCAATCGCCCGCGCTGGGTCGCGGCACCGCTGAGCTGATCCTCTACGGTGAATACCGTTCACTGGATCTGTCGGCGTTCCACTACGAGCGCATTGTCGAAGGCCGACCGTTTCTCGAGAAAGCGATCATCTGAGTGCGACGGTCGACGCGCGGATTCGCGGGCGTGGGTTCGTGTTCGCGGGATCTTGGGCGCTGTCTCGTGGACGCCAGCAAAGCGCCAGCGATCAACGCGCGAGATAACCGCCGTCGATCGGGTAGTACGACCCGTGCACGAACGAAGCGGCCGGCGATACCAGCCACAACACGAGCGCCGCGACTTCATCGGCGGTGCCCAGGCGACCCACCGGATGCAGTTCGATCAGCGACTTCAGTGTCTTGGGATCCCTCTCCATCTTGGCGATCAGCGGCGTGCTGATGAACCCCGGCCCTACCGAATTGATACGCACCCCCTGCGCCGCGTATTCGAGCGCCGCCGTCTGCGTCAGCCCGATCACGCCATGCTTGGCCGCCACGTACGCCGGGGAATAGGCGAATCCGACGGCGCCGAGAATGGACGTCATGTTGACGATCGCTCCCCCACCTGCCTTCAGGATCTGAGGTATCTGGTACTTCATGCCATAGAAGACACCGGACAGGTTCACCGCGATGACCTTTTCCCAACTCGCCACCGGATAGTCCGCCGTGGGCAATTGATCGCCGGCGATGCCGGCATTGTTGCAGGCCAGATCGAGGCGACCATATTCTTCGCACGTGCGCGCAACCAGGACTTCGCAGTCCGACGGTTTCGAGACGTCGGTCACGACCAGGCACGCCTGACCACCGTTTTCAGTGATCAGCGACACCGTTTCAGCGAGCGTCGCTTCGGTACGACCCGCAACGACGACACGAGCGCCCTCGCGCGCGAATGCCATCGCCACCGCACGCCCGATTCCCGTACCCGCTCCAGTGACCAACGCAACCTTGTTCTCGAGTATCGGCTTCGTCGACATGGCGGATCTCCCGGTGTGCCAATGGATGATTCATCTTTAGCACGTTCCAAGCCCGTGGACCTTGATTCCGCTCAGCGCGGATGCATTGCCTTCTCCTGCAACGCGTCCGGGCATCCGGGACCGTGGCGAACAGGCAACTGGTCCCTTGCAACCAGCAAATCGCGACCAGCAACTGGTACCGAGCACCTTGCAACTGGCACCGAGCAACTGGCAGGGCGAGGCAGCGCTGCCGTCACCCGACGCGAGAGCAGCTCAATTGCCGTACCAGTAGTTCGGCAGCCAGAGAATCGCGGCCGGCACATACGTGACGAAGGCCAGCGTCGCGAGCAGGGGAACGAACCAGGGGAGAACCGCGGCCACCGTTCGCTCGAACGACAACCTCGATATCTTCTGCAGCACATAAAGCACCATGCCCACCGGTGGCGTGAGCAGGCCGATCATCAGATTCAGCACCATCATCACGCCGAAGTGCACGGGATCGATACCCAGTTGAGCGATGATCGGCATGAACACCGGCACCAGGATCGTGATCGCGGCGATCGTTTCCATGAAGCAGCCGACGAACAGCAGAAAGATGTTGGCCAGCAGCAGGAACATCATCGGGCTCGAGCTGATCGACAGCACCCACTGCGCGATCTGTTCGGTGGCCTGCGTCGTCGTCAGCACCCACGCGAACACCGATGCCGCGCCGACGATGAACAGCACCGTCGCCGTCGTCTCGATCGTCTCCATCGAGATCTTGATCAGCATGCGCCAGTTCAGCGTGCGATACCAGATGATGCCGAGGAACAGCGCCCACGCGACCGCCGCGACCGCCGCTTCGGTCGGGGTGAACAGACCCGAGCCCATCCCGCCGATCAGGATCACCGGCGTCAGCAACGCCATGAAGGCCTCGAATCGGAACACCCGGTCGATGATCAGCACCGCGATCAGCGGATAGCCGAACTTGACCATGCCGCCGAGTTCCAGATTGCTCCAGAGCTTGAACAGCACCACCGCCGTGATCATCACCGTGGCGAGTTCGAACATCGCCCGACCCATGCGCCGCCACTCGAAGTCCATGTCGGAGCCGTAGCCACGCCGATGCGCATACCAGCCGACCATGAACATCATCAGCCCCGCCATCACCACGCCCGGCACGAATCCGGCCGCGAACAGCTTGCCGATCGACGCGTTCGCCTGCACGCCGTAGATCACCATCGGCAACGAAGGTGGAATGATCGGGCCCAGCGTCGCCGACGCGGCGGTGATGCCGACCGCGAATTCCGTCGGATAGCCATGATCCTCCATGGCCTTGATCTCGATCGTGCCCAGGCCGCCCGCGTCGGCGATCGCCGTACCGGACATGCCGGAGAAGATCACCGAGCCGACCACGTTCACATGGCCCAGCCCGCCCTTCAGCCAACCGACCAGCGCCAGCGCGAAGCCGAAGATCCGGTTCGTGATGCCCGCCGAATTCATCAGGTTGCCGGCCAGGATGAAGAAGGGCACGGCCAGCAGCGGAAAGCTGTCGATGCCACCCACCATCCGGTGCACGACCGTCAACGGCGGAATCGAGTCCGACACCCAGATGTAGGCCAGCGATCCCAGCAGCATCGCCAGCGCCAGGGGCAGCCCGGTGACCATCGCCGCCAGGAACGAACCAAACAACAGACTGTTCATCTTGAATCCGTCAGAACGCTTCTTCGGGTCGCTCGAGCACGCTCCAGCCACGGCGCCAGTGCTCGATCGTCAACTGGACCGAGCGGAACGTCATCAGCAACAGGCCGAACGCCACGCAGCCGTACACATAGCTCATCGGCAGGTCGATCACCGTCATCTGCAGGTTGTGCATGCGTGGCACGAGACCGATCGCGAGCCAAGACGCGTAGCCGAGCAACGCCGTTCGCACCAGATCGACCATCGTCGACATCGCCCGCGCGACGATCGCCGGCAGGTAGCGATAGACGAATTCGACCTGGATGTGCGTGTTCTTGCGCACGCCCATCGACGCGCCGACGAATGTCGTGACGATCAGCAGATAACGCGCGATCTCCTCGGTCCAGGCCGCCGAGTCGTCGAGCACATAACGCGTGAAGAACTGGTAGAAAACGTCGAACGCAAGCAACCAGAACACGACCAGCACCACCCAGTCTTCCCACCGGTAGACCGACAGATCGACCTCGACGTCCTGTGCATGCCAGTGACCCTCCGCGTCGAGCACGGGCCCGTCGCCCGGCGCCGTCGCGGCAGCAGCATCGGGCGGCGCGC
>JBGSTN010000971.1:0-2248 GCA_041736455.1 Burkholderiaceae bacterium
GCCTGCTGATGATCGCCGTCGGACTGCCGCTCGCCTACCTGATTCGAGGCAAGCCCGAAGACTACGGCGAGGTGCCGGATGGCCATCAAGCCAAGGCGGTCGACGACCTCGATCTCGATCGCAGCAGCGCGCCCCGCGTGCGCGACTTCACGGTGCGCGAGGCGACGCGAACGCCGGCGTTCTGGCTGCTCGCGTTCGGCCACGGTTTTGCACTCTTCGTCGTGACCGGTGTCAACGTGCACGCGATCACGCACATGACCAAGGGCCTGGGCCTTTCTCTGACCGAAGCCTCGCTCGTGATCACGTTGATGACGGTCTTCCAGATCGTCGGGGTCACGGTCGGCTGGTTCGTGGGTGACCGCTACTCGAAACGTCTGGTGGCCGCCGTCTGCATGTTCGGACATTGCTTCGGCCTGCTGATGCTCACCTTTGCGACCGGGTGGACGATGCTCGTGCTCTTCGCGGCGTTCCACGGCGGCGCCTGGGGCCTGCGAGGCCCGTTCATGCAGGCCATTCGCGCCGACTATTTCGGCCGGAGCGCGATCGGCAAGATCATGGGCCTGTCGTCGCTGGTCGTGGTCATCGGCCAGATCGGCGGACCATTGGTCGCCGGCTGGTTCGGTGACCAGCACGGCAACTACCATGTCGGGTTCAGTATCCTGGCCGCACTGGCGGCGGCCGGTTCCGTTTTGTTCGTGCTCGCGAGACGCCCAGGCGTCCCGGGCGATCCGATGGCCAATCCTGCGAGTCAACGCTGATGAGTCGACGACTTTTCACTGCCTGTCTGGGCACCGAGACCAATTCATTCTCCCCGATTCCGACCGGGCTCGACCTGTTCGGCCGGACCATGCTCGTGCGAAAGGGTCAACACGGCGAGCGGATGTCGCTGTTCGGCCTGCCGCTCAAGGTCTGGCGCGAGCGCGCGAACGCACTGGGCTGGTCGGTGCATGAAGGACTCGCTGCGTTTGCCGTGCCCGCCGGCAACACGACTCGTGCTGCGCATGAAGCATTGCGCGACGAGATCCTCGCCGATCTCGAGGCAGCGATGCCCGTCGACGCGGTCCTGCTCAATCTGCATGGTGCGATGATCGCGGACGACTATCCGGACGCCGAAGGCGATCTGCTGCAGCGGATTCGCTCAGCGGTCGGTCCGCACATCCCGGTGCTGGCCGAACTCGATCTGCACGGCCATCTGACGCAGGCCAAGTTCGACGCGACCGACGTGCAGATCTACTACAAGGAATATCCGCACATCGATGCGGTCGAACGAGCCCACGAACTGTTCGACCTGGCGCATCGGATGCTGGAAGACGGGCTGGTTCCGACGATGGCGATGCACGATTGCCGGATGCTCGGCATCTATCCCACCACGCGCGAACCGATGCTCGGCTTCGTTGCCCGCATACGCGCGCTCGAACGACAACCCGGCATCCTGTCGGTGTCACTCGTCCACGGATTTCCCTGGGGCGACACGCCGGAGGTCGGTACTCGCGTACTGGTCGTCACCGACAATGACGCGGATCTGGCGAGAAGCAAGGCGCTTGAACTCGGTGAATGGGTCTGGCAGCATCGCGACGAACTGCTTGCACCGTTCGTCACGATGGACGACGCGATCGATCAGGTGCTTGCGTCCGATGACGATCGTTCCCCTGTGACCGGAACGGGCAGTACGACTGACATCGAAGCGACCCGACGGCCGTTCGTGCTCGCCGATACGGCCGACAACACCGGCATCGGTGCCGCAGGCGACTCCACCTGGTTCCTGGCACGCCTGATCGAGCGCCGCGTCGGCGGCTTCGCGATTTCGCCGCTGTGGGATCCGATTGCCGTCGAACTTGCTTTCGACGCCGGCATCGGCGCCCGCATGGCGATGCGCATCGGGGGCAAGCTCGGACCGGCATCGGGATCACCGATCGATACCGTGATCACCGTGAAGGGGCTGGTCAGGGATGCGACGCAACCTTTCGGCGGTTCGGTCGCCCCACTCGGTGACATGGCCTGGCTGCGCATCGCCGACGATCCGGACGACGACGCCCAGGCGATCGACGTGATCGTCAACACCAATCGAGTGCAGGCCTTCGATCCCAAGTGTTTTTCATCCGCGGGACTGGATCCGCAGCGTCCGCGCGCCCTCGTCGTGAAGTCGACGCAGCACTTTCACGCGGGCTTTGCACCGATCGCCCGTGAAATCGTCTACATGGCGTCGCCCGGCACCGGGTCGATGGCGTTCGGGTCGTTACCGCACCGG
>JBGSTN010000891.1:0-4390 GCA_041736455.1 Burkholderiaceae bacterium
CGCCTTGTCGCGTCGGACGACGGCAAAGTGCTCGATCTCGAGCGCCTGTGCCGCTGGCTGGGCAAGAAGTTGGCGCTCGAAGTGGTGCGGATCGATCCGCTGAAGGTGGACCTCTCGCGGATCGCCGACGTGATGTCGAGCCAGTACGCGGCGCGCTACCGGATCCTGCCGCTCGAAGTGACGAGCCGGGAGGTCGTCATTGCGACGGCCGAACCGTTCATCACGAACTGGGTGGGCGAGCTCGAGCACCTGTTGCGCAAGCGCGTGCGTACGGTCTTCGCCAATCCCAACGACCTGAGCCGATACGTCGTCGAGTTCTTCAGTCTGGCGCGTTCGGTGCGGGATGCGCAGGCGCGCAACGGCGGCAGCAGCCAGACCAACTTCGAGCAGCTGGTGGAACTGGGCCGCTCCGGGCGCAATGTCGACGCCAACGATTCGCACATCGTCACCATCGTCGACTGGTTGTGGCAATACGCCTTCGAGCAACGCGCGAGCGACATCCATCTCGAGCCACGCCGTGATATCGGCACGATACGTTTCCGGATCGACGGCATCCTGCACCATGTCTATCAGGTGCCGCCCGCGGTCATGGGCGCAATGACCAGTCGCATCAAGCTGCTCGGACGCATGGACGTCGTCGAGAAGCGTCGCCCGCAGGACGGACGCATCAAGACCCGGATGAGCGATGGGCGCGAGATCGAGCTGCGGCTGTCGACCTTGCCGACCGCGTTCGGCGAGAAACTGGTGATGCGCATCTTCGATCCGGAAGTGCTGGTGCGAAGCTTCGAGGAACTCGGCTTCAGTGCCGACGAGTTGCTCCGCTGGCAGCGGATGACCGCGAGTCCGAACGGCATCGTGCTGGTGACAGGTCCGACCGGTTCGGGCAAGACGACGACACTCTATTCGACGCTCAAGCAGCTGGCGACCGATGAAGTCAACGTCTGCACGGTGGAGGACCCGATCGAGATGGTCGACTCCGCATTCAACCAGACACAGGTGCACGCTGCGATCGACCTCGGATTCGCGGCCGGTGTGCGTTCGCTGATGCGGCAGGATCCCGACATCATCATGATCGGCGAGATCCGCGATCTGGAGACCGCCGAAATGGCGACCCAGGCCGCGCTCACCGGACACCTGGTCCTGTCGACGCTGCACACCAACGACGCGCCCTCGGCGGTCACGCGCCTGATCGAACTGGGCATCCCCGGCTATCTGCTCAACGCCACGCTGGTCGGCGTGCTCGCGCAGCGGCTGCTGCGTACGCTGTGCGCAGCCTGCAAGGCGCCGGTCGACGACGTGCCCGAGGACCAGTGGAAGTCGCTGATCCATCCATTCACCGCGTCGCCGCCTTCACGCATCTATCGCCCCGTGGGCTGCCTCGAATGCCGGATGACCGGCTATCGCGGGCGCGCGGGCATCTACGAGATGCTGGCGATCGACGACTCGGTGCGCAACGAACTCGCCGTCGAGCGGCCCAACCTCGATCGGATCCGGATGCGCGGCATGAAGGCGGGCATGAAGCCGTTGCGTCTTGCCGGCGCGCAGAAGATCGCCGCCGGGATCACGACGTTCGACGAGGTACTGAAGGTGGCGCCTGCGGTGCGGCGTCCCGGCAAGAGCGCGTCGCCCGCTACTTGACGAGCTCGCGCATCGCGCGTTCGAGGCCTTGCAGCGTGACCGGGTACATGCGCTGCGCCATGATCTGGCGAATCACCGAAATCGACTGGCGATACTCCCAGACCGACTCGGGCTCGGGATTGAGCCAGGCGAACTTCGGGAACTTGTCGATCATCCGGCGCAGCCAGATGGCGCCGGCTTCTTCGTTGTTGTATTCGACGGAGCCGCCCGGCTGCAGGATCTCGTAGGGACTCATCGTCGCGTCGCCGACGAAGATGAGCCGGTAGTCGCTGTTGTACTTGCGGATGATGTCCCAGGTACTGGTGCGTTCGGCATGACGCCGGCGATTGTTCTTCCACACATGGTCGTATAGGCAGTTGTGGAAGTAGAAGAACTCGAGGTTCTTGAACTCGCTCTTGGTCGCCGAGAACAGTTCCTCGGTGCGCTTGATGTGGTCGTCCATCGTGCCGCCCACATCGAGCAGCATCAACACCTTGATCGTGTTGTGCCGTTCGGGACGCATGCGGATATCGAGATAGCCCGCGTTTCGCGCGGTATGGGTGATCGTGCCGTCGAGATCGAGCTCGTCCTCGGCGCCCTCACGCGCGAAACGACGCAAGCGCCTCAGAGCGATCTTGATATTGCGCGTGCCCAACTCGACCTGGTCGTCGTAGTCGCGGTAGGCGCGCTGCTCCCAGACCTTGACCGCTGTGCGATTGCCGGCCGACGGTCCGCCGATGCGAATGCCTTCCGGGTTGTAGCCGCCGTTGCCGAACGGCGAGGTGCCGTTCGTGCCTATCCACTTGTTGCCGCCTTCGTGACGTTCCTTCTGTTCGTCGAGCAACTCCTTCAGTCGCTCCATCAGCTTGTCGAGCCCGCCCATGGCCTCGATCGCGGCCTTTTCCTCGGGCGTGAATTCGCGCTTGAGCTGGCGACGCAGCCAATCAGCGGGAAAGTCCGGGTGCGACGTGTCGAGCGCCGAGATGCCCTTGAAATAGCCGCCGAACGCCCGATCGAACTTGTCGAAATTGCGTTCGTCCTTGACGAGCGATGCGCGTGACAGGAAATAGAACTCGTCGATCGACGGGGAGATCACTTTCTTCTGCATGCCTTCCAGCAGCGTCAGGTATTCGTTGATCGATACGGGCAGCCGCGCCTTGCGCAGGTGCAGGAAGAATTCGATCAGCATCAGAGCGCTCCGGGTGCGTGCGGGTCAGCGGTTGCGTTGCGCCATGTAGAGCAGGCGCTCGAACAGCTGCACGTCCTGCTCGTTCTTCAACAGCGCGCCGTGCAGTGGCGGAATGGCTTTCTTGCCATCAGGGTTCTGCAGGACCTCGAGCGGAATGTCTTCGGCCATCAGCAGCTTCAGCCAGTCGATCAGTTCGGAGGTGGACGGCTTCTTCTTCAGGCCCGGCAGCTCGCGCATCTGGAAGAACGACTCCATGGCGGCCTTCACCAGTTCCTGCTTGATACCGGGATAGTGGACGTCGACGATCAGCTGCATCGTGTTCCGGTCGGGGAACTGGATGTAGTGGAAGAAGCATCGGCGCAGGAATGCGTCGGGCAGTTCCTTCTCGTTGTTCGACGTGATCATCACGATCGGTCGGTGGCGGGCCTTGACCAGTTGCCGTGTTTCGTAGACGTAGAACTCCATCCGGTCGAGTTCGCGCAGCAGGTCGTTCGGAAACTCGATGTCTGCCTTGTCGACTTCGTCGATCAGCAGCACGACAGGACGATCGGCGTCGAAAGCCTGCCAGAGCACGCCCTTGACGATGTAGTTGTGGATGTCCTTGACCTTGGCGTCGCCGAGCTGCGAATCGCGCAGCCGGGAGACCGCGTCGTATTCGTAGAGCCCCTGCTGCGCCTTCGTCGTCGATTTGATATGCCACTGGAGCAGCTCCAGCCCGAGACTTTCGGCGACCTGTTCGGCGAGCATGGTCTTGCCCGTGCCGGGCTCGCCCTTGATCAGCAACGGGCGCTCGAGCGTGATGGCCGCGTTGACGGCGAGCTTGAGATCGTCGGTGGCGACGTAAGAATCGGATCCTTCGAAGCGCATGCGCAGTCCTGTTGTCGGGTCAGCGCCTCAGTATAAGGGGATAGCCCTGCTCGCAGGATGCCCATGGGGCCCGAGGTCGGCTACACTCGCGCACTAATCCGCACAACAGGATAAACGGGATCCGCCTATGCAACTCGGAGCAGGCAAGGGTGTATCGAGAACACCAGGGGTTTTCTACCGGGCACGCCACCTTCAGGAGGCGGCACCGGTTCGGTCATTGAAGTGGCGTCGGGAGACGGATTCGGGTCGCTCCTCGACCTTCCTCGCGCGCGTGTCGCTGGTCATGTTGCTGACGGGAGCGTTGTTGTTCGCGCTGTCGGTTCCAGCATCCGCCTCCGACATCAAGGGTGATCCGGCCGCGGCGCGGGACAAGATTTCGAACTGCACCGGTTGCCATGGCATCAAGGGCTACCGTGCGTCGTTTCCCAGTGTCTACAGGGTGCCGCGTATCGCTGGACAGACCGAGAAGTACATTGCCAATGCGTTGATCGCCTACCGCAAGGGCGATCGTGACCACCCGACGATGCGGGCAATGGCCGGCACCCTGAGCGACCAGGACATCGCCGATCTCGCCGCCTTCTACGCCCAGAGCGACTGAGAGATTCGCCGCCATGCAATCGACCCTTTTCCATTCCCTCGCTTCTGCCGCGTTCGTCATGGCGCTCGGCGCCGCTGTCCCGGCCGCCCAGGCAGCCGACGCGTCCGCTGGCGCCGAGA
>JBGSTN010001023.1:0-4652 GCA_041736455.1 Burkholderiaceae bacterium
TGCAGGTGATGTCGGCTGCGGCGACCGCGAAATCGAGCAGTTCCTTCAGACTGTCGCGGGTCAGATCGGCAATCGCTGCCGGAGACAGCAATCCATGCTCGGCCAGCCAGGTGAGCATCGCTGCCTGGAAGGTGTCGCCAGCGCCGACTGTGTCGACCACCGTTACCGGGCCGCCACGGGTCGTCACATCGTCCCGCCCGGTATGCATCGAAGCGCCATTCGCGCCGCGCGTGACCACCACGGCGCCGACGCCGCTGGCAAGCCACCGATCGATGACCGTCTGGTGCGCAATGCCCGGATAGAGGGCACCGATGTCCTCGTCGCTGACCTTGACCAGATGAGCACGCTGAGCCATCCACGCGACGACCTCGGTCCATCGCGAGAGGTCGGGCTCGACATTCAGCCGTGGATTCGGATCGTAGACGATCACGCGTTTCTCGTGTTCGCGCAACACGAGCTGGCGCAACGAGGTGGCGATCGGTTCCACCGCCATCGCGTACGAACCGAAATGGATCGCCTGAATGGCCGGATCGAGCGCGGGCAGGTCATAGGCGGTCAACTGACGATCGGCGCCGCCGATACCGTAGAACGAGTAGGAAGCCGAGCCGTCCGGATTCAACCCCACGAGTCCAAGAGTCGTGCGGGCATCGACCTCGCGAACGTGGCGCATGTCGACCCCTTCCGATTCGAGGGCGCGGTGCAGGCGCCGGCCGAGGACGTCTCGCGATACCGCGCCCAGGAAGGCGACGGGTTGACCAAGTCGCGCGAGGCCGATCGCCACGTTCAGCGGAGAACCACCGATTCGCGCATCCAGTTCGACACCGGTGGTGGTTTCGGCGCCGGCGAACACATCCATCAGCGCCTCGCCACACACGAGAAAGCGCGCCGGCGTCACGCCAACGCTCCTTCTGCCGCAGCCTGTTCGGCCAGAGCACCGGGCGCCAGCGCGTCGGGCGTCATCGCGCCAGTCATCAACGCCACCGCATCGGACATCGAACAACCCTTCGGGTTGACCACGCAGAGGCGCTTGCCGAGACGATGGATGTGGATTCGATCGGCGACCTCGAAGACGTGCGGCATGTTGTGCGAGATCAGGACGATCGGAATGCCGCGCGAGCGGACGTCGAGAATCAGTTCGAGCACGCGGCGCGACTCCTTGACGCCGAGCGCGGCCGTCGGTTCGTCGAGAATGATGACCTTCGATCCGAATGCGGCGGCGCGTGCTACGGCCACGCCCTGCCGCTGACCGCCGGAAAGCGTCTCGACCGCCTGCGTGATGTCCTGGATCGTCATCAGCCCCAGCTCGGACAGTTTGTCACGAGCGATCTTGTTCATCGCGTCGCGATCGAGCATGCGCAGATACTGGCCCGCGAAACCAGTGCGGCGGATCTCGCGACCCAGGAACATGTTGTCCGCGATGGATAGCGCGGGCGACAGCGCGAGGTTCTGGTAGACCGTTTCGATGCCGGCCTCGCGCGCCTGCAACGGCGATTCGAAGTTCACCCGTTTGCCATCGAGGAAGATCTCGCCTTCGTCGACGATCGTTGCGCCCGACACGGCCTTGATCATCGATGATTTGCCTGCCCCGTTGTCACCGATCACCGCGAGGATCTCGCCTGGATACAGATCGAAATCGGCACGGTCGATCGCGGTCACGCGCCCGTAGCGTTTGACCAGTCCACGCGCTTTCAGTAGTGGTTCAGTCACTTGGAAACCCTCCGAATCCATTGGTCTATCGCAACGGCGAGGATGATCAGCCAGCCGATCGCAAACACCTGCCAGAGCACGTCGACCCCCGCCAGCCTCAATCCCGACTGGAACACACCGACGATCAGCGCGCCGATCAATGGACCGATGATCGAGCCACGCCCACCGAACAACGAGATGCCACCGATCACGACCGCCGTGATCGCCTGCAGATTGCCGTCGTAGAAACTCTGCGGCGATACCGAACCGATGCGGCCGATCGATGCCCAGCCCGCGAGCGCACACAACAGGCCGGTGAGCGCGTAGACGGACAACAGTGTGCGATCGGTGCGGATACCGGCCAGTTCAGCGGCTTCCTTGTCATCGCCCAGCGCGTAGACGTGACGACCCCAGGCGGTTCGATTGAGCATGAACCACAACACGATGAAGATCACCACCATCAGCACCGAGCCGTAGGTCAGGCGCGCGCCGCCGATCTCGATGTTGTGCCCGAAGAATTTCAGGAAGGAAGCATTCGCGTCGATATCCTGACTGCGGATCGACTGGGCGCCCGACAGCCAGAGGGCCAGCGCATAGAAGATGTTCCAGGTTCCCAGTGTCACGATGAAAGGTGGCAGTTTCAGACGCGTCACCAGCCAGCCATTGAGCAGCCCGGCGGTCGTTCCACCCACCAGCGCGATCGCGATCGCGAACACACTGGGTACGCCGAGATAGACCGACAGATTGCCCATGATGATCGACATCAGCACCATGATCGCGGCTACCGACAGATCGATGCCGGCCGTCAGCACGATCAGCGACTGTGCGGCTGCGAGAATGCCGATGATCGATACCTGCTGCAGGATCAGCGACAGATTGAAGGCGCTGAAGAACTTGTCGCCGGCGATGCTTCCGAATGCGCCCACGCTGGCGAGCAGCACGATGACCGGAATCACGGTCGGATTGCCATGCAGGAAATGCTGGACCCGCGAGCCCAGGGAGGTCGATTTGGCCGTGATGGCCGCGACCGACCGGTCGCTGTCCTTCAGGACGCGCTCGAAATCAGCGGGCGCCCCTTTGGCCGGGGTGTCTGTACTCATCCTCTGGTGTCTCCAGTTTGTTCAGGCAGGCCCGCCGTGGCGGGCCCGTTCGGGGCAGCGGCTTTCAAGGCCGTCGCCGGGTCAACCCCAGCAGTCTTTCAGACCTTCACTGACGGATTTCGACTTGATGCCCTCGACCGGTGAGTCGGTGATGAGATCGACACCGGTATTGACGAAGTCGAGCCCGTCGCTGTTGACCGGTTTGACGCCGGTCTGCGCGAACGCCTTGATCGCATCGATGCCCTTGGCTGCCATCAAAAGCGGGTACTGCATTGCGGTGGCGCCAATGACGCCCGCCTGGACATTCTTCACGCCGGGGCAGCCTCCGTCGATCGAGACGATCATCGCCTGCTTCTCGAGGCCGACGGCCTTCAGCGCCTCGTACGCGCCGGCCGCAGCTGGTTCGTTGATCGTGTAGACGACGTTGATGGTCGGGTCCTTCTGCAGCAGGTTCTCCATCGCCTTGCGGCCGCCTTCTTCATTGCCGTTGGTGACGTCGTTGCCGACGATGCGCTTGTCCTTTTCGCCCCCCATGTCGGTGAGCTTCTTGACCTCGATACCGAACCCGGTCAGGAAGCCGTTATGGCGAAGATAGTCGACCGACACTTTGGACGGATTCAGGTCGAGCATCGCGATGCGCGCCTTGTCGGCCTTGGCGCCGAGCTTCGCCTTGGCCCACTGGCCGATCAGTTTTCCGGCCAGGAAGTTGTCGGTCGCGAAGGTGGCATCGGCTGTATTGGCCGGTTCGAAGGGTGTATCGAGCGCAATCACGATGGCACCCGACTGCCTGGCCTTGGCGACCACGGGGGCGAGAGCGCGCGAATCCGACGGCGTGATCAGGATGCCCTTCGCACCCGCGGAAATGCACGATTCGATCGCCGACACCTGGCCTTCGACGTCGCCATCGACCTTGCCGGCGAACGTCTGAAGGTTGATGCCGTTGGCCTTGGCGGCGGCGGAGGCGCCTTCCTTCATCTTGACGAAAAAGGGATTGATGTCGGTCTTGGTGACCAGGCAGGCAGTGGTCTGGGCCTCGGCCTGGCTCGAAAGGGCGAGCGTGCCAAGGGCGAGCGCACCGAGGAGAGGGGCGGAACGGAATGATTTCATGGGTTTTGGCTCCAGTCGTTGGTATCGGAAACAAGTTCGGGCATCGGTGCCCGGATGGACATTGCTTCTGGCGACATTAAAGCGCGGGCCGCAATCCGTGTCAATAATAATTCACTCTCATTTATTAAATAATTTCGGGCAGAATCGCATTCGTCGCCGGGACGGCTGTGATGGGCTCTGAGACGGCGACCGTGGTCGCTGGGGCGCAGGGCGCACTTTCGCGAACCGGCGCGGCCGATCACTCCGGAACTGCATCGCGTTCGCACCTCACCCAGGAAACCAATCATGGCAGTCAGCGTCATCGACCACTCATCACCGAGCCAGCGTCGTCCTGTGGGGGGTCACTTTCAGCGCGGCAACAACCAGAGTGATCTGCGCGCCTATAACGAGCGTCTTCTGCTTTCGCTGATCCGGCACCACGGCAGTCTGTCGAAGATCGAGATCGCGCGGATGACCGGGCTTTCGGCGCAGACGACGTCGGTCATCATGCGGTCGCTCGAGGCAGAGGGTCTGCTCAGACGCGAAGCGCCCGTGCGTGGGCGCGTGGGTCAACCCTCGGTTCCCATGTCGATCGATCCGGATGGCGCCTACTTCTTCGGCCTCAATGTCGGTCGTCGCAATGCGGAGCTCGTCCTGATCGACCTCGTCGGCTCGGTGCGCACGATGTTGCACGACGAATACCCGTATCCGACGCCGGCGGAAACGCTGCGGTTCGCGCGCCGGGGCATTCGCCAACTGACCGCCCGGCTCGATTCTGCG
>JBGSTN010001040.1:0-2380 GCA_041736455.1 Burkholderiaceae bacterium
GCCCTGGCTCGCGAGCTGGGGGTGCCACGCGTGCTCGTTCCCGCCCGGCCCGGCATCACCAATGCGCTCGGGTGTGTCGTCGCCGACCTGCGTCATGACTTCGTCAATACCGTGAATCGACCCGTCGATGCGCTCGATATCGATCACGTTCATCGGTTGTTCGCCGAACAGATCGGCGAGGGTGAGCGTCTCATCGCCAGCGAGTCCGTTCCGCTGCGCCGCGTGCGACATGTACTGAGTGTCGATATGCAGTTCATCGGGCAGACACACCTGCTGCGTGTACCGTTGGCGACGGCGACGCCCGATCGCGCGTTGTTGCGTGGTTTGTTCGAAGAAGCCTATGCACACCGCTTCAGGGTCCAGCTTGCCGACATTCGCGCCAATCTGGTCAATGTCAACACATCGGTGATCGGTGAACGCCACGAACTCGACCTGTCGTTGCTGATCGACCCGAGTCTGGGCATGGAATCGGTGGCGGCCGCCGTCACCGGCAGACTGGCGGTTCATTTCGACGGTGCGTGGCACGACACACCCGTCTACTGGCGGGATCATCTGCCGGCATCGTTCGTGATGGACGGCCCGGCGGTGATCCAGCAGATGGATTCGACGATTCTGATCGAACCGGGGGACCAGGCGACGCGTGACGCCGATGGCAACCTCGTCATTTCCGTGAGGCCCCTTTGAAGAACGACGAGCCCCCTGTTTTCGATCGACCGCCGTCGACAGTCGGTGCGATGGATCGACGTGACGATACGCCCGATCCGATCACACTGAGCGTGATCCAGGCGGGCTTGCAGCAGGTTTGCGACGAGATGGACCTGACGTTCTCGCGAGCGGCATTCTCGCCCGTCATCGCAGAGGCCAACGATCGATCGGACGGCATCTATTCGGCGGTCGACGGATCGCTGATCGCGCAAGGAGCGTTGGGGCTGCCGGTGTTCGTGGGCACGATGCAGTACTCGACCCGGACCCTGATCGAAATGATCGCCGCCGGTCGCTGCGCTGCGCCTCTGCCCGATGACATCTACATCGTCAACGATCCTTATCTCGGCGGCACCCACCTGATGGACGTCAGGTTCGCACGCCCGTTCTATCGGCACGGGAAGATCTGGTGCTGGCTGTCGAACACAGGCCATTGGCCGGATACCGGCGGCTCGGTGCCCGGTGGTTTCTCCGCTTCTGCCACCGCGGTCGAGCAGGAGGGACTGCGCCTGCCACCGGTACGTCTTTTCAAGCAAGGGGTCCTCGACGAGGAGATCTACTCGATCATCTGTTCGAACATCCGGATCGCGGACCAGCGGATCGGTGATGTCAAGGCGCAGGCGGCTGCGCTGATGGTCGGTGAGCAGCGCCTGAACCAATTGCTCGACCGTTATGGCGACGACGCGGTGTCGGCCGCGATCGCTGCCCTTCGCGTGCGCGCGGCCGCGCACATGCGGGCTTGCATCCGCACGATACCGTCAGGCGTGTACCAGGCCACCACGTTCATCGACAGCGACGGCGTCGTCGACGAGCCACTGCTGATCAAGCTCACGATCACCACGACCGGCGACGGACTGCATTTCGACTTCGCCGGGTCGAGCCCACCGTGTCTCGGGCCGATGAATTCGGTGCTGGCCACGACGATCAGTTCGATCTATCTGGCGATGCGCCACATCTTTCCGGACGTGCCGATCAGCGCAGGCGCCTTCGAGCCGCTGGACGTCGCCCGTCCCGTCGGGACGTTCCTCGATGCCTGTTATCCCCGGCCCGTCTCGGGATGTGCCGCCGAAGTGTCGCAAAGGATCGCGGAAGCCGTGTTCGTCGCGCTCGCGCCGGCCTTGCCGGATCGTGTGACGGCAGCGCCGGCCGGAACCAGCGGCAATTTCGCCCTCGGTGGGCACGATCCTCAGCGTGGGCGAGACTTCGTGATGTATCAGATCTCGGGCGGCGGTTATGGCGGCAATGCCTGGCACGATGGCCTGACCAATGGTTGCTCGACGATCGGCATCTCGAAGGCGCCGCCCGTCGAGATCATGGAGCAGGCTTTTCCGGTGCTCTATCGTCGCTACGCGTTGCGCGAGGGATCGGCGGGGGCAGGGCGGCATCGGGGCGGTTTCGGGCTCGACTACGAAGTCGAACTCCGGCGTGGCAGCGCACATGCCAGCTTCGTGATGGATCACGGCAGACAGGGGCCGCCCGGTGCGCTCGGTGGCCAGGCGGGTGCGCCCAATCGGGTCACCGTCTGGCGCCAGGGTGCCTCCTACGTCCCGGCGCATCTGTCGAAGGATCAGGACATCGCCCTTGCGCCCGGCGATCGTGTGCATGTGTGCACGCCCGGCGGGGGCGGTTACGGCGCACCGTTCGAACGCGACATCGCGCTGGTCGTCGAAGACGTGCG
>JBGSTN010001048.1:0-2873 GCA_041736455.1 Burkholderiaceae bacterium
CGCAGCAGTTGCGCCAGGCGCACGATCAGCCGGTCGGCCAGTGCCGGGTCTTCGTGGACCGTCGCGGCGATCGTGTTCAGTGCATTGAACAGGAAATGCGGCTCGAGTTGCTGGGTGAGCTGATGCAGTTGCGCCTCGCGGACCAGCTCCCGCTCGCGGGCCAACGCGATGCGTTCGGCGGCCAGCGCTGCATGCGAGCGCAAGCCGAATACGACAACGACGAACAGGCCGTAGAACATCGCGAACTTGGCTGATTCGTAGGCGAGCACCGCGGGCCAGGGATCATGGTGGTAGACGAGACCGTTCAGGCGATAGACCGCATGTCGCAACGCGTAGATGACGGCGACGAAAGCCGGCGCAATGAGCGGCAACGCGAGAAGCGGCCAACGCAGCCAGCGTGACGGTCGCGACAACAGCGGATCCAGGCGAGGCACGCCGACCCAGGCCAGCAGAACGATCCCCGAGGCCACCAGGAAACTCGTTCCTTCCCATAGCAGGGGTTGCCACCAGATCACCTCGGACTGTCGGGCATGTTCCCTAAACGACAGCGTGAACATCAACACCCAGAAGATCAGCCACGACGCAACGAATGCGCGCGGCGGGCGGCCGGCGCGGCCGGGGTGTGGTGTGTCGTTCATTCCGGTCGCGGTCATTTTCGATCCGATGATCGGCGAGAGCATACCGGTCAATCTTGCTCACTTGGCGGATCGCAAGACTTGGCGGGACGAAGCGGACGCCCGCCGGGGTGCGACGATACCGACGATCACCGATCAGTTGGGGCGGCCAGTCGACGGATGGCGAATGCCATGCACCAGATTCTGACTATGGGAGCGATAACGACATCTCATCAAGATACCCCCTGGAGTATCGCATAATGGCTTTGGAAGCACCGCCGAAACCAACTTCTCCAACCACCTCGCAGGAACGATCATGACAGTGTCCAACTTTCCCCATCTCAACGAACCAGCACCTGATTTCAACGCACTCACCACGCACGGCGAGCGCAGTCTTGCCCACTACAAGGGCAAGTGGCTCATCCTCTTCTCGCACCCGGCCGACTTCACGCCGGTATGCACGACTGAATTCATAGGCTTCGCCAAGGCAGCCGGCACCTTCCAGAAGATGAATTGCGAATTGCTCGGTCTTTCGATAGACAGCGTCTTCTCGCATCTTGCGTGGACGCAGAACATCCAGGAGAAGTTCGGCGTCACGATTCCGTTTCCGATCATCGAAGACATCAAGATGGAAGTGGCGGGCGCCTACGGGATGGTTCACCCTGGTGCCGCTGACACCCAGGCCGTGCGGGCGACTTTCTTCATCGACCCCAATGGCGTTCTACGTGCGATGGTCTATTACCCGATGAGCAATGGTCGTTCGATCGACGAGTTCGTACGATTGCTGCAAGCGATGCAGGCGAGCGATGCAAACAAGGTGGCCACCCCCGAAGGCTGGCAGCCGGGTCGTGATGTGATCGTGCCGCCTCCCAAGACGACCGATGCCATCGCCAAGCGCAAGTCCGAGGGCCTGAATACGGTCGACTGGTATTACACGACCAGGAAGCTCTGATCCGCGTCGAGATCGTCCGCCCTGGTGGCCGCGAGGCACTCCGTTCAGCCCCTTCTCTGACCGACGGGGCGATTCGGGCCTTCGACTAGAACGCGTCGTTCATCGAGAAGCTCATGATCGCAAGCGCGCTCGGTGCGCCGTATGGTCCTTCGACACGGTAGACGTTCAACGGCCCGATCGTCGAGTAGAGGAAATTGCCGGCCGCATCGCGCGTGACACGGATCGTTCCCGAGGCGGGCCGATAGTCGTCGTTGTACATCGCACCGTTCGAGTCCCGCCCGCCGTAGAGCTTGACGCTGATCCGGATGCCCACCGGCTGTGCGCTCGGGTTGTTCAACCAGTTCGGGTCGATCGCGTAGTCGCCCGGTTCGGTGGCGTAGAGATGAATCGACACGAAACTGCACGACAGATCACCGGATTCACAACCTGTCAGCGGCAGTGTCGACCCGATCAGCAGCGTCCAGTAGGCGTATTGCTGGTTGTCGAAGAAGAAGTCGCCCGTCTCCTGGAACGATTGGCCGCGCGTGAAATGGCGGCTATCCATCGACCAGGTGCCGCCGCCGACCTGGGCGATCGGCATCGGCCTGAATGTCACGGTCACCGGCTTGTCGATCGCATCGGCAAACGTGACAGTCACCGGGAAGGTCGCCGCCGGATTCGACATCTGCAGGCGGGCGGCCCAACTGGCGCTGGTGATCCGCTCGTCACTCGCCGTCGCGCCGTTGGTCGAGCCACTGTCGAATGTGCACTCGCTGGCACATTGGATGGCGACATCGGCAATCGACGGGACACTCACTTCACCGCTCGTGGCGACGACGGTCTGGCCAGCGACTTTCACGGCGATCGCGTGGTCGGTGGTTCCAGCGTCGTTGCTGGTCGCGCCGGTCCGCTTCGAAAGAGGGTCGTCGAGACCAGGCAGGTCGCCGCCACTGCCACACGCCGTGGCGATGGCCAGCAGTCCGATCACCGCGAGCCGCCGGCAGTACGCCAGCCCAGGCACGTCATGCATGAGGAATCCTTGGTCCTGCATCGAGTCGCAACGCCGGCCCGCGTTCGAATGGTCTGTCGCGAAGGGTCACGAGCAACCAACGGGCCGATCCGTATCGGAGAACCCGGCCGGGCGAAGGTCGAGGACACCTGGGCGAAGACTGCCATCGGCGCCGCAGATCGCATGCGCAATCGATCACGATGGCTATAGAATGCCCGGCTGCAAAGCACACTGATTCCCGGAGAGATTTCCATGAAAGCCGCAATCAATCGTCCGCGCCTCACGTACGCCATGGTCGGCGCCGCCATGCTCGCCGCCG
>JBGSTN010001049.1:0-5228 GCA_041736455.1 Burkholderiaceae bacterium
GGCGCAGACGGCGTTGCCGGGCACATCGGCATTGCCCGGTGGTACCGACACGCTGCCCGCCGGCACACCGGTGAATTCGAAAGCAACGGCAGTCGCGCCGACCGGCGCAAGTGAAGCGATATCGCGGACATCGCCAGGAGAGCCCGGCTCCGCCCCGCTAGGCGACGCGACGGTGGCGAGACTCGATTCCCCTGCACGAGGCGTGGCGCCTGCCGATGATCTCAAGATGCCGCTCGCCGAACTGCAGGCGTTGCGATGTGCGAGCGCGGGCTTCTTCTCCCGCGTCACGTGCCACGACAAGGTCCGGAACGACTACTGCGAGGGTCGCTGGAACTCGCACCCGGACTGCGCCCGGCTGGACGCCGTGGTGAACTAGCGCACGTCCCCGCCTGCCCCTAGAACTGCGCTTCCGCCAGGGCCATCGCGCCAGTGGCACCCTCGATGATCGTGAGGCGCAGCGCCGGGGCCTGGACCAGCCAATGGTCCGCGAAGAAGCGCGCGGTGCCGAGCTTGGCCTCCAGGAACTCCCGATCCGCGCCAGGCTCGCCAGCAAGGCGCCGTGCAATCAGGGCGGCGCGTGCCAGTTGCCAGCCTGACAACACGATGCCGCAGAGTTTCAGGTAGGGCACGCTGCCCGCGTAGACACCCCGTATATCGGTCTGCGAGCTGGCAACGACGTAGTCGACGACGTCGGCCAGCGATCCGGTCGCTGCCGAGAGACGCCGACCGATGGACACCAGATCCTGATCGCCTGATCCGGCAAGCTCGCGTTCGGTCTGCCGGGCGAGCTCGATCAGTCCGTGCGCCGTAGCGCCACCGTCGCGCGCCGTCTTGCGCCCGACGAGGTCGTTGGCCTGGATGGCCGTCGTGCCTTCGTAGATCGTGAGTATTCGCGCGTCCCGGTAGTACTGGGCTGCACCGGTCTCCTCGATGAAACCCATGCCGCCATGAATCTGGACCCCGAGCGATGTGGCCTCCAACGACATCTCCGTCGACCATCCCTTGACGATGGGCACCAGGAATTCGTAAAGATTTTGCTGTTGCGTGGCGAGTTCGCGATCCGGCGAATGGTGCGCCTTGTCGCATGCGGCGGCGGCGTAATACGCAAGGGCCCGCGCGCCTTCGACGAGTGATTTCATCGTCATCAACATGCGGCGCACGTCGGGGTGATGGATGATCGCAACGGGTCCGGACGATCCGGCGACGTCGCGACTCTGGACGCGCTCGCGCGCATACGCCAGCGCCTTCTGGTAGGCCCGTTCGGCGACCGATATTCCCTGCATGCCGACGGCGAAACGCGCTGCATTCATCATCACGAACATGTACTGGAGGCCGCGATTCTCCTCGCCGATCAGATAGCCGATCGCGCCCGGCCCGACTTCGCCCTTGTCATCGCCGAAGATCAGCACCGCGGTCGGACTGGCCTTGATCCCGAGCTTGTGCTCGATCGATGTGCACCACACATCATTGCGCTTGCCCGGGGAACCGTCGGGTGTGACGAGAAACTTCGGCACGATGAACAGCGAGATGCCGCGCACCCCTTCGGGAGCATCCGGCGTGCGGGCGAGAACGAGATGGACGATGTTGCCGGCCATGTCGTGCTCGCCGTAGGTGATGTAGATCTTCTGGCCACTGATCCGATAGGTGCCGTCCGGTTCGCGCTCGGCCCGACTTCTCACCATCGACAGGTCGGAACCGGCCTGTGGCTCGGTCAGGTTCATCGTGCCGGTCCAATCGCCTGCGATGAGGCGGGGCACATAGGTTTCCTTCTGTTCATCGGACCCGGCAGTCAGCAGGGCTTCGATCGCACCGTCGGTCAGGAGCGGACACAACGCAAAGGAAAGATTCGCCGCGTTGAGCAGCTCGATGCAAGGCGTCGCGATCAGCTTGGGCAGACCTGCACCGCCGAATGCTTCGGGATGCTGGATCCCCTGCCATCCGCCGGCGCCGAACTGCCGGAATGCCGCGGTGAAGCCCGGGGATGTCGACACGACACCGTTGGCGAGCGTGGCGGGCGTGGTGTCGCCCGAGTGGTTCAGCGGCGCCAGCACCTCTTCGTTGAACCGGGCGCACTCCTCGAGCACGGCCGCCGCCGTGTCGATGCCCGCCTCCGAGAATCCTGGTAACCGCGCGATCGCCGGCAGATCGGCGAGATGTTCGATCACGAACATCATGTCTTTGAGGGGTGCCTTGAACATTTGTCGACTCCAGGTAGCGCGGAACGAGTCAGTCCAGCGATGCGACCATTTCCGGGACGGCATTGAAGAGATCGGCGACCAGACCGTAGTCGGCCACGCCGAATATCGGGGCCTCTTCGTCCTTGTTGATCGCGACGATCACCTTGCTGTCCTTCATGCCGGCAAGATGCTGGATGGCGCCCGAAATCCCGACCGCCACGTAGAGGTCGGGAGCGACGATCTTGCCCGTCTGGCCGACCTGCCAATCGTTGGGCGCATAGCCGGCATCGACGGCGGCACGTGATGCCCCCATGGCGGCGCCCAGCTTGTCCGCAAGCGGTTCGATGATCTTGTGGAAGTTCTCTTCGGAGCCCAGACCGCGACCGCCGGAGACGATCACCTTGGCCGCGGTGAGTTCCGGTCGATCGCTCTTGGCGACCTCGCGCCCGACGAAGCTGGACCTGTCCGAGGCATCGACACCGCTGACCGTGTCGACGCTGGCAGATCCGCCGGTCGATTCGGCGGCATCGAAAGCGGTGGTGCGCACCGTCAGCACACGCTTGGCGTCCAGCGACTGCACGGTCGCAATCGCATTGCCCGCGTAGATCGGACGCTGGAACGTGTCGGCGCTCTCGATGCTCGTGACGTCGGAGATCTGCGCGACGTCGAGCAACGCGGCGACGCGCGGCGCGATGTTCTTGCCGTAGGCCGTCGCCGGCGCGAGGATGTGGGTGAACGACTCGGCCAGCGACACCACTTGCGCCGCAACGTTTTCCGCCAGTCCATCCTTGAACGCTTCGCCGTCGACATGCACGACCTTGGTCACGCCAGCGACCTGTGCGGCCGCCTGGACGACTGCGTCGGCGCCGCTGCCGCAGACGAGGACGGTGATGTCGTTGCCGAGCTTCAGCGCGGCGGTGATCGTGTTGAGAGTGGCCGGACGCAGAACCGCGTTGTCGTGTTCAGCTAACACCAGAGTAGCCATGAAATGCTCCTGTACTTTTGTTGGTCGGCCCGCTCGCTGGCGACCGGGCCGTGAATCAGATGGCGCTTGCCGCGAATCCCGGGTCGTGAATCGCTGTTTGCGACAGGACGGCCGCGAATCGAAGGATGCGACTCAGATGGCTTTCGCCTCGTTCCTGAGCTTGTCGACGAGGGTCGCGACATCGGGCACCTTGATACCGGCCTGACGCTGCGGGGGCTCCGAGACCTTGAGCGTCTTCAGTCGCGGCGTGATATCGACCCCCAGTTCCTCGGGCGTTGCCACGTCGAGTTGCTTCTTCTTGGCCTTCATGATGTTGGGCAGCGTGACATAACGCGGTTCGTTGAGGCGCAGATCGGCGGTGATGACGGCGGGCAACGTGATCGACAGGGTCTCGAGACCGCCGTCGACTTCACGCGTGACCTTCGCCTTGCCGTCGGCAACCTCGACTTCGTTGGCAAAGGTCGCCTGCGGCATGCCGGTCAGGGCGGCCAGCATCTGGCCGGTCTGGTTCGCGTCGTCGTCGATCGCCTGTTTACCCAGGATGACGAGCCCCGGCGATTCCTTCTCGACAAGCGCCTTGAGCAGCTTGGCAACGGCGAGAGGCTGAAGCTCGGCATCGGTCTTGACCAGATAGGCACGGTCGGCACCGATCGCCATGGCCGTGCGAAGCGTTTCCTGGCAGGCCTGCGGGCCACACGAAACGGCAATCACTTCGGTTGCCACGCCCTTTTCTTTCAAGCGCACCGCCTCTTCGACCGCGATCTCGTCGAACGGGTTCATCGACATCTTCACGTTGGCAATATCGACGCCACTCTGATCGCTCTTGACGCGAACCTTGACGTTGTAGTCGACGACGCGTTTCACAGGCACCAGAATTTTCATGCGCTTATCTCTCTGTTGAAGGCGGTGGCGGGTTGACGCGCCATTATAGGAACGCCTCGGCATTGATGGGGATGCCCGGAAGCTTAGAAGGACAGCCGCATCTTGTCAACCTTATTGACAAGAAGGGGATGGCGGGACATGATTCGTCCACCTCACGAACGCACGACACGGCATGAGTGAAAACCTCAAGCAACTGCTGCTCAAGCGGTCCGACTGGTTCGCCGACCGGATCATGCTGGGCATCCGCGAGTCCCCCTGGCCGCATATCACCGCCGCACAGAGCCGCCTGCTGGCTTTGATGGGAGGCAAGCCGATGAGCATGTCCGAGCTGGGACGTCGCCTGGCCATTTCGCGGCAGGCGGTTCACAAGACCGTCAACGAACTGGCTCGCCAGGGCATTCTCGATCTGCGCGACGACCCTGATCGCGGTAATGCCAAGCTGGTCGTCTACACGGACAAGGGGCGCCAGATCAACCGCGCCGGGGCGCAGATCATCGAGCGTATCGAGCGCGACCTCGCGCAGCGCATCGGCGAGGCGGCGCTGGCCCGCCTGAAGGCATTGCTGGCCGCCGACTGGGAAGGATGAGGGCCGTCAGCGATTCGCGGGCCAATCCGGCTTGCGTTTCTCGATGAACGCCTGCACGCCTTCGAGTGCGGTGTCGTGCATCATGTTGCACGACATCGTTTCGCCGGCCATCTGGTAAGCCGCCTCGATGCCCGACTCGAGCTGGCGATAGAACAGGCCCTTGCCCGCAGCGATCGCAGCGGCCGGTTTCGCACAGATGGAGTCGGCGAGCCGGGCGACTTCCGCATCGAGGTCGACTGCAGCGACGACCCGGTTGACCAGCCCGCGCGCCAGCGCCGTGTCGGCATCGATGAATTCACCCGTCACGAGCATCTCGAAGGCCTGCTTGCGCGGCAGGTTGCGCGACAGAGGCACCGATGGCGTCGAGCAGAAAAGGCCGAGGTTGACGCCGCTGACGGCAAAGCGAGCGTCACGGCTCGCGACCGCGAGATCGCACATCGCAACCAGTTGGCACCCGGCGGCGGTCGCGATGCCGTGGACACGCGCGATCACCGGTTGCGGCATGCGCTGGATCGCCATCATCATCCGCGAGCAGGCGCTGAAGAGCCGCCGGTAGTACTCGTGCGAAGGATCGGCGCGCATCTCGCGCAGGTCATGG
>JBGSTN010001051.1:0-8989 GCA_041736455.1 Burkholderiaceae bacterium
CGCGAGCGACCGGCTCGCTCGTCGGCGACGATACCGATCGCCCGGCCGTGCACACGCCCCATTCGCTCGCCCTGTTCGTCGCCGACGCGCTGCAGGTGGAAGGGCCGACGGTGACCGTGTCGACGGCCTGCTCGTCGAGTGCAAAGGTCTTCGCACTGGCTGAACGATGGTTGCGCCTCGGTCTCGTCGATGCGGTGGTGGTCGGTGGCGTCGATTCGCTCTGCGAGAGCGTGCTGCACGGGTTCAATGCGCTGCAGATCGTTTCGCCCGAGCCCTGTCGCCCGTTCGACGTCGCCCGGCGCGGAATCAATCTGGGTGAAGCGGCAGGATTCGCGCTGCTGACGCGAGGTCGTGCACCGCTGCAATTGCTCGGCTATGGTGAAGCCAGCGATGCACACCACATGTCGTCACCACATCCGGACGGCCACGGTGCTCGCCTGGCGACGGCTCACGCGTTGGCGCGGGCAGGCCTGCGCGGAGAACAGATCGATTTTCTCAATCTGCACGGCACGGCGAGTGTCCTCAACGACCTGATCGAAGCCTCGCTGGTCGCCGAATGTTATGGACCTCGCCTTCATGCCAGTGCCACCAAGGGCTGGACCGGCCACTGTCTGGGTGCGGCCGGTATCATCGAAGCGACCATGTGTTTCGACGCGTTGAGCACCGGCCATCTGCCGGGTACTCTGCACTCCCTGGCGCTCGACCCCGCTTGCGGACAGCAGATCCGGCTGCTTCCCGAGGAACGGAAGATCCGATACGCGGCATCGAATTCGTTCGGATTCGGCGGCAGCAATTGCGTACTGATCTTCGGTCGCGAAGATGCCTGAAGCCTACATCGACGGAGTCGGCTTCTGGTCCGATCTGCTGGCCGGTTGGGAATCGGCAGCACCGGTGCTCGCCGGGTCGATCGCCCATCGGGACCTGGCGCACGGCGCGATCGGGTCGCGCCCGATACCCCGGAGACTGAATTCGGCGGAACGACGACGCGTACCTGACACCGTCTGCCTGGCCATGGCCGTTGCCGACGAGGCCGTTGGCGGCAGTGGCCACGATCCCGATTCACTCGCCTGTGTCTTCGCGTCCGCTCACGGCGACCTCGGTCTGACCGACTACCTATGCGCCCAGGTAGCCGACGACGCGCGGGCCATATCACCGACACGGTTTCACAATTCGGTTCACAACGCACCCGTCGGATACTGGACGATGGCGGTCGGTTGTCATCGACCCGGTACGGCGCTGGCCGCTCATCACCAGAGCTTCTCGTGTGGTCTGCTCGAGGCGCTCGTTCAGTGCGAAGCCGATCGGCGCGCGATCCTCTTTGCGGCCTACGACATGGCTGCGCCCGGCCTGCTTGCCGACATGAATTCCAGCCGGCATGCGCTGGCTTTCGGCCTGGTGCTGGCACCGGTCGCCGGGACGGCCAGTCGCTGGGTGCTGGATTGGGCCCTGACCGACCAATCGATGCCAGACCCTGCGCCGGAACCCGTGCGCCCGCCCTTCGACCGCTTGCGGGAGAATGCCCTCGCAGACTGCCTGCCTTTCTGCCGCGCATTGGCGGTCGAGGCGCCCGGAACCGTCATAATGGCCGCCGGCCCGGCGCTGACGCTGCGGCTCGAACTGAGGCGTTTGTCATGAGCATCGGGGCGGCGCCTGGCGCAGACCAGAACACAGAAGTGGACGACTTCGTGGACATCGTCATCATGGGGGGCGGACTCGCCGGTCTCTCGCTGGCGTTGCAAGTGCGCCAGCGCTTTCCCGATGTCGGTATCACGGTGTTCGAGCGCGACCATCACCCCGCTCCGGTTGCCGCCCACAAGATCGGAGAGTCGACCGTCGAGATCGGGGCGCACTACTTTTCGGAGATCCTCGGACTTCGCGATCATCTGCAAGATCTCCAGCTACGAAAATTCGGTTTCCGCTTCTTCTTTTCCGAGGGTGCGCGCGACCTCGCCTCGGTCACCGAGATCGGCGCGAGTCGGCATCTTTCCACACCGAGCTACCAGATCGATCGCGGCCTGTTCGAGAATTTCCTCGGCTCACTCGCGAAAGAGCGCGGGATCGATTTCCGCGACGGCGCACGTGTCATCCGGTTCGAGATCGGCCAGCACGGAGTCGTTCACGAGGTCGTCTGGGAGCAGGCCGATGTACGGCGCGAGACGAGGTCCCGCTGGCTGATCGATGCGAGTGGCCGAGCCGGGCTGATCAAACGCAAGCTCGATCTCGCGGAATCGAATTCGCATCCGGTTCATGCCGTCTGGTTTCGTGTGCGCGGCCACATCGTTCTCGATGATTGGGTCGACGACGCAGACTGGCAGTCGCGTTGTTTCCCGCGTGCCCGCTGGCTGTCGACGAACCATCTCGTCGGGCAGGGATACTGGGTCTGGTTGATACCACTCGCCTCCGGCCATCACTCGGTAGGCATCGTGGCCGATCCTCGCTTTCATGCCCTGGAGGCGATGAATACCTTCGCCAAGGCAATGGGCTGGATGAAGCGATTCCAGCCTCGCCTGTTCGACGAACTCGACCCACGGCGCGACGACCTGCTCGATTTCGCCTATTTCCGCCGCTTCTCGTATGGTTGCAAGCAGGTATTCTCGGCCGAGCGCTGGGCACTCACCGGTGAAGCGGGCGTCTTCCTCGACCCGTTCTATTCTCCGGGCAGCGATTTCATCGCGATCGGCAATACCCTGATCACCGAGTTGATCGCCCGCGATATCGGCGGCGAACCGATCGGCGCACATGCGCACGTCTTCGATCGGATGTATCGGACCTTCTATGAAAGTACCCTGGCACTCTACCAGGACCAATACGGGATATTCGGCGATCCCGAAGTGCTGCCACGCAAGATCCTCTGGGACTACACCTACTACTGGGGCGTGCTGTCGCAGGTCTTCTTTCATGGCCGACTGACCGATCTGACATTGCTTGGTCGCCTGCGTCTGGAACTCGCGCATTGCCGTCGGTTGAACATCGCGATACAGGGGTTCCTGCGCAACTGGTCATCGATCAGCGATCGGCGCAACGCGCCCGTGATGCACGACCATGCGTCGATGCCCTGGTTCTGCGAATTGAATCGCAGCCTCAACGACGATCTCGAGCCCGACCAGTTCGTCGACCGGATTCGTGCGACCTGCGCGCAACTTGCGCAGCTGGCCGACGAACTGATCGCTGCTGCTTCCGCAGCGCATCCCGATATCGACGTTTCGCAGGTTCGCCAGGTGTTGTCGACGATGCCTGCGGCGCCAGGTCACGGGGCGCCGGGGTCGATGCCTCGTGGCTCGCGCCTGCTTGCAGCATGAGGCAGCACGAAGCCCCGGACAGGAGCCCGCACGACTTCCGTCATGGTGTCGGCTGATTCCCTGGCTCGTCGCCGTGTCGTGCATCGACCAGTTCAGCGATCCAGCCGAGCTTTTGGATGACCGTCGCCGACGGTGCGAAAGGATAGGCATCTTCGTGGCCGAGGCTGCGATTCAGGCTGTTGGTGAGCAGCGACAAGGGCAGCCAGCGCGACATCAGGTCCCGGAAGCGCTCGTTGCCATGGGCCTGGTCCGCGAAACGCCTGATCTCGCGCTCCGGGTAGTTCTCGATCGAGACGCCCCAGGCGTCGGCGACATCCACGGCGTCGACGATATGCATGAAGTGCGCCCAGGTTTCAGCGAAGTCTTCCCAGGCATGTGATGCCGCATACCCGCTGACGAAGTTTTCGCGCCAGTCGACTGGTGGGCCCTGCTCGTAGTGACGGGTGAGCGCCTCGCCGTAGTCGACCGTTTCGTCACCGAACATCGCGCGGAACGATTCCAGCCGGACAGGGTGGTCGGCAATGAGTCGCTGCCAGTAATAGTGGCCCGACTCATGTCGAAAATGGCCGAGCAGGGTGCGATAAGGTTCGTCCATCGCTTCACGAAGTTCCAGGCGATGAACCGGGTCGCTTTCGGCGACATTGATGGTGATGATTCCGTCTGCGTGTCCCGTCAATACCGATACTCGGCCCTCGATGGATTGAAGCATCCTGAATGTCAATCCGTACGGCGTTTCGTCGGTTTTCGGTTCGGCCGGCAATCCCATCAGCAACGTGGTGTACAGCCACTGTCGCTTGGCATTCTCGAGCGCCTGCCACGCGAGTTGATTCTCGAGAATCGATTGATCAGGATAGACGGACGTGAGCACGCACGCGCGACAGAGTCCACCGACTCGATGGGGCTCCACCATCCAGTTGCAGAACGCAGCCTGACGGTTGGCACATGGCCGGTACTGCGCAACCGCCGTCGCAGGTTGATGCCGATATCGGGCTTGCCAGGGTTCTGATTCCTGGGCAACGAACGCGACCATTTCGATGCTTTCCGTCAGGTAGCCCAGTTCATGGTTGCATTGCAGGCAGACGAGGTTGTCGAAATAGACGGTTCCAAGACAGTTGGTACAGCGAAACAGGCGCATGGGCCGGATCTCCAGGGTTCACCGCTCGGGAAATCGAGCACGCCGGATCACCCGTTCGAAACGGCTGTACCGAGATCGCTCGAACGAGCATTGGTGCAAGGCAATATTCGCTCCCGATTTCGATCGAGGCGCGCCGGGATCGAATCTTGCGGCAGCTTCTTGGTCGGGCAGCACAGCGTTCGACGAATCGATGCGTCGCCCTTGGGGCTGCGCCTTCACCCAACGTCGAAAGGAGTGGATATGAACAAGGATCAAGCGAAAGGTACGGTCAAGGACAATGTCGGCAAGGTTCAGGAGAAGATCGGTGAGGTCACCGGCAGCCGCGAACAGGAAGCCAAGGGCATCGAAAAGCAGGCCGAGGGAAAAGTCCAGAAAGGGGTCGGCAATGTCAAGGAAACCATCGACGACAGCACCAAGCGCTGATCGCTGCGATCGGTCGATCGATGCTCGGAATCAACTTCAGTCTCGGCGCGGCAGAAATACCGTCTGAGCGACGACGCCACGATGGTTGTCGGCAAACGTTCAGCACTCGATTCTTCTACGAATCGTGCCGGTCATCGGAATGAGAGATTGCGCTTCGTGTCGGCCTGCACCGACATGAAGCGCACGGCCTCGTCGTGATTCGGCTGGTGGCAGGATGGTCAATGTGCCAGGAACAGGTGGGTCAGGATGGTCACGTTCGGTGGGTCCGCCACAGCGTCGCGGTCCCCCACACGGCCGCTGAAGTTCGACCGACATCAGACTTAATGCTCGACGGTCGGCAGAAGCGGCCGGGATCGTCGATTCATCGGTCCCGTCAGGACTTTCGCCCGTTCTCCGTGAAAGCGGAATTCGGGCCGGTCAAGAGTTGCAGCGGGTCGTCTACGACGAGGCACTATTCGATCGAATGACGAATCCCGATTCTGCACGAGGGGGACTTCGATATCCGATCGGGCAGGGCAGGTCATACTCGTGGCCTTCTCATCGGTCGGAATCGCGATTCAAGCTTCGAAAGCATCAGCAACGGACCCGACCGAGAGGCAGAAACCTGAGCGCATCCCAGGCGCGAAAATGGAACTCGAGAAGCGAACCTGTCACTTGCGCCTTTCGGCTGCTTTCTCCAGATTGTCGCCGCCTTTCTCTATATCCTGCCCGAGTCCTGACATGGTGTTGCATGCGGCGATCATGAAGGTGAACGTGGTGAGTGCCAGGATGGTCAGTGTTCGCATCGCAATTCCTTTCAGCCATTGAGGTGCATCGGTCGTGCAATCGCCATGCCTGTCAACGATGTGTCCCCTGGTGGCCACCCGCCTGCCAGTGCGCACCCCGTCGGGATATCGAAGGTTCGATATCGGATCGAAGCGATGCCGCAGTCGATGACGCAATTGCTGCCCGGGCCGGTCGACCCCTTGCTGGTCTGCGCACTCGGTGTGCAGGATGCCGATCTCGAGGGATTGCGGCGGTTCTTCGAGTCTCTGGGCAACACGCCGCCAATGGCCGTCGTCGTGTTGCAGGCGCCCGGGTTCGGCGCCAGCGTGACAAGCGATCAGATCCAGGAATTCACCTCGATGCCGGTCGTGGATCTGTCGGCCAATGCGCCAGAGCAGCAGGCGATGGTCTACCTCGTCAAGCCGGGTTCGATCATCGAATCGTGTGGTGGGGTGTTGCGTGTTCGTACGCGCGGTCTTTCCCGGCGCCACGGGTCGAGTCTCGATGGGTTCTTTCGGAACGTCGCTGAATGTTATGGCGAGCGTGCGGCCGCGGTTCTGTTGAGTCAACCGTCGAGCGACGGAACGCTCGGACTCGAATCGATCGTCGCGGCCGGCGGAGTGGCGATGATCGTGGGGACGGCATCCGTGAGCCAGCCGTCTGCCGGCGATACGGGTTCCGCAGCCGGCATTGCCGACGTCATGGGTTCCGTGCACGAACTGACACGGAGCCTGCTCACCTGGTCTGCGAGAGGCCCGGATTCACAGCACCTTGCCGATACGATTGGAGGCCAGGCGATTCGCGAAATCTGCGAGCGCATCGAGGCGGCGACGGGCCATGATTTCCGTCACTACAAGCAATCGACGCTGAGTCGCCGCATCTGGCGCAGGATGGGCGTGTTGCGCTGCGAGGACGTGGACGACTACCTCGACGCGCTCGACGCACATCCCGACGAAGCTCGCCATCTGTCGCGCGACCTGCTGATCGGGGTGACTGCATTCTTTCGGGATGGCGCCGCTTTCGAAGCGTTGCAGAACCGGGTGATCGACGCACTGGTCGATGCCGATCCGAAGGCGCCGCTGCGAGTATGGGTGGCGGGATGCGGCACCGGGCAGGAGGCCTATTCGATCGCGATATTGGCGCTGGAAGCGCTCGAACGATGCGGGTCGAATCGTTCAGTGCAGATATTCGCGACCGACCTCGACGATCGGGCGCTTGCCGTGGCGCGACGTGGTTCCTATCCGTCGAGCGTGGCTGCGGAACTGGGTGCGGAACGCGTTGCCGCCTTCTTCGAACCTGTCGGTCGGCGCTTGCGGGCCAACAAGCGGCTGCGTCAGTGCATCGTCTTCTCGTCCCACAACCTGATCGCCAATCCACCGTTGTCGCGCATGGACCTGATCTCCTGCCGCAACCTGCTGATCTATCTCGGCGTCCACCTGCAGAAGAAGCTCATGAGTGTGTTCCACTATGCACTCAACCCTGATGGCTATCTGTTCCTGGGTTCGTCCGAAGCAGTGACCGGTCATGAAGAGCTGTTCCGTGTGATCGACGCCGGCAACCGGATCGCACAACGCAAGGCGTCGGCTGCCAGCAACGGGACGAGTGCGCGCCTTGGCGGCCTCGATGGTCCGAAGACATGGCAACCGGCCGGCGCCGCGCAGGCTGTCGATCTCGGCGCTCTGGCACAACGCATCCTGCTCGACGAGTTTTCGCCTCCTTACGCGATCGCCAATGGGGATGCCCAGATCCAGTATCTGTCGGCGGGTGCCGAGACCTTTCTGCAGCCCGCGGAGGGGCAATACGTCAACAATCTCGTGCGGATGACGCGCAACGAGTTGCGTGTCCATCTGCGCAAGGCGTGGGCGCGGGCAGTCAAGCAAAGGCGAACCGCAAAGTACGAAGGGATCACCATCGACGGGGTGGGCGATCATCGTCGTGTGCGGATCACGGTGCAGCCGATGCCGGATCTGGGTGAGGATTCCGGTTATTTCATGGTCGTGTTCAATGATCTGGGGCTGGTGCGCGGGGCCGAAGAGCAGGGCGCCGGGACGGTAACCGAGAGCGAGCGCCTGGTGGAGCAGCTCGAGCAGGAACTGCTGCGCACCCGTCAGGAACTCGAACGCGTCGTCCAGGATCTCGAGGCGGCCAACGAGGAACTCAAATCATCCAATGAAGAACTGCTTTCGATCAACGAAGAGCTGCATTCCGCGAACGAGGAATTGGCCGCCTCCAAGGACGAGATCGAAGCCGGGCTCGTCGCCGTATCCGTCGCCAACGGCGACCTGACCAATCTGCTCCGCTCGACCGAAGTGGCGACGCTCTTTCTCGATCAGCAGGGGCGCATCCGGCATTTCACGCCCCCTATTGCCAGCTTCTACAACGTAACGGCAAACGACATCGGACGGCCGATCAGCCACTTCACGCCGAGTATCTCGGGCTTGCCGCCGCTTTGGCCGGACAACGACCCGAGCGGGCCCTTGCCGACTGGAGAGGTCGAAGCGCGACTCGGCAACGGTCGCAGCTACCTGCGTCGCATCACGGCGTACCGCGACGACTCAGGCAGGACAACCGGCAGCGTGGTGATGTTCGTCGATGTGACCGAACAGCGCGATGCGCATGATCGACTCGCCGACACCTTGGCCGAGCTGGAAACCATCTATCGCCATGCGCCGGTCGGCTTGGCGCTGATCGATCGCGATCTGACTTTCCTCCGTATCAACGAGGAACTCGCCGCCATCAATGGGTTGTCGACCGAACAGCATATCGGGCGGACGGCCTGGGAGATCCTGCCAGCCCTGGCCCCCAACGCCGAGAGGACGATGCAGGAAATATTGGACTCCCGCCTGCCGGTGGGACCGTTCGAGATCAGGGGGGAAACGCCGCGCGAGCCCGGCGTGGAGCGCACGTGGATGGAAACCTGGACCCCCATCCTCGACGCGTCGGGGCAGGTCGCCACCGTGTCGATCGTCGCGCTGGAAATCACCGAGCGCAAGGCCGTCGAGAATGTCATCAAGCGCAGTCGTGATGAACTGCAGATGTTGACCGATCATGCGCCGGTGATCCTCGCCCGAATCGATCGCGATTTTCGCTATCGCTTCGTGAACCGTGCCTACGCCGCGCTCTACGGCAAGCTGCCGGACGCGATCATCGGCCGCCAGCTCGGGGAGATCCTGTCGGCGTCTCGGCTGCTCGAGGTCACGCCGCAGATCACCGAAGTGCTCGCCGGCAACCATGCCGAGCACGAGGTCGACTTCGTGATGCCGGATGGCCGGCATCGCGCGTTGCAGGTTCGATTCGCGCCGGAAACCGGCGCCGATGGCGCGGTGGTCGGCTTCGTGGCGGCATCGCTGGATGTCACCGAACAGCG
>JBGSTN010001055.1:0-5967 GCA_041736455.1 Burkholderiaceae bacterium
ACCCTGCTGGAAGTGGTGCAGCTCGAGTCGGGCTACGGTGCGAGCCAGGTGCTTTTCGGCATCGATCTGCGCGTGGCGGCCGGCGATGTCGCCACGCTGCTCGGTCGCAACGGCATGGGCAAGACGACCACCGTGCGGACCATACTCGGACTCTCCCGCGTGCGAGGCGGGACGGTACGCTTCCTGGGCGAGCGGATCGACGGATTCGCTCCAGACCGCATTGCCCGCATGGGGCTCGCGGTCGTGCCCGAAGGCCGCTGGATCTTTCCGAATCTTTCCGTGCAGGAGAACCTCCTCGCTTTCGCTGCCAATCGCAGCGGGTCGGCGCATCCCTGGCGGCTCGACGACGTCTACGAACTGTTCCCGCCGCTGCAGCAGCGACGCACCAACATGGGTAACCAGCTGTCGGGTGGCGAACAGCAGATGCTCGCGATCGGCCGCGCGCTGATGACCAATCCCCACCTGATGATTCTCGATGAAGCGACCGAAGGCCTGGCACCGCTGATCCGTGAAAGCATCTGGCGTTGTCTCGACATGCTGCGCGAGCGCGGACAGTCGATCCTGGTGATCGACAAGTACGTGCAACGTCTGGTGCGTCTTGCCGATCATCACACGATCGTCGAGCGTGGCCGGGTGGTGTGGCAGGGCGGATCGGCGGAACTCGCCGCCGATCCGGCCCTCTGGCACCGATACATCGGTGTCTGAGCGCGGCTCTGCACCGTGTCGATGCACGGTGGTTGACCTGGCGCAAACAACAGGAAAATCGGGCCGCGTCCTTATGCTTTCCTGATGCGTGCTCGTGGAAGCTCCGGCACCTGACAATCTCCGGTAATGCCAAGCATGACTACGATCGTTGCGACTCGATCTCGCGATGGCGATCCCGATGCGCCGTCCACGCTGCATCGCCAGAGCCTGGGCGCCTTGACGCTCGGTGCCATCGGTGTCGTCTATGGCGACATCGGGACCAGCCCGTTGTACACCGTGAAGGAGGTCTTCTCACCGAATACCGGGGTGCCACTGGACGAAGTCCACCTGATCGGTGCGATCTCCGTGATCTTCTGGGCGCTCATGATGGTCGTGACGCTCAAATACGTGATCCTCGTGCTGCGTGCCGACAATCACGGCGAAGGCGGGGGCCTGGCGCTCACCGCGCTCGCCGCCCAGGCGGTCAAGGATCAGCCCAGGCTGCACCATGCACTGCTGCTGCTCGGCGTGGCGGGTGCGACGCTCTTCTACGGCGACAGCCTGATCACGCCGGCCATCTCGGTCCTGGGCGCGATGGAAGGTCTGGAACTCCTCACGCCGGCGTTGAAGTCCTACGTCGTTCCGATCACCGTGATCATCCTGGTCGGCGTGTTCGTCCTGCAGCGGGCCGGCACGACTTTCGTCGGCCGATTCTTCGGTCCGATCATCGTGCTGTGGTTCGTCACGCTGGGCGTGATGGGCCTGATGCATATCGCCGCGCAACCGGCGATCCTGGCCGCGTTGAATCCGTTTCGTGCCGCCCAGTTCCTTGCCGATCGCGGTTGGCATGTCTTTGCCGCGGTCGGGGCGATCGTTCTCGCGCTGACCGGCGCCGAAGCGTTGTATGCCGACATGGGACATTTCGGACGCAAACCGATCCAGCTCGCCTGGACTTTCGTCGTGCTGCCCGCTCTGGCGCTCAACTATCTCGGCCAGGGCGCGATGCTGATCGGCGATCCCTCGGCGATCGAGAATCCGTTCTATCGGATGTTCCCGGAGGCCTGGGTGCTGCCGGCGCTGGTGCTGGCGACGGCGGCCGCCATCATCGCCTCGCAGGCGGTGATCTCGGGTGCCTATTCGATGACCAAGCAGGCGATCCTGCTCGGCTTTCTGCCGCGCATGAGCATCCGCTATACCTCCGCAAGAGAAGTAGGCCAGATCTACATGCCCTCGGTGAACTGGGCGCTGTTGGCCGGCGTGGTATTCGCCGTGCTTTTCTTCGGCAGTTCTTCCGCTCTGGCAGGGGCATACGGCATCGCCGTCACGATGACGATGATCATCACGACGATCATGACCTACTTCGTCGTTCGCCGCGCCTGGCGGCTACCGGGTTGGCTCGCCATCGGCGCAACCCTCTTCTTCCTGTCGATGGATGTGCTGATGGTCGCCGGGTGTGCGGTCAAGTTCTTTCACGGCGGGTGGTTCCCGATCGTGCTGGCCATGCTTCTCTTCACGGTGATGAGCACCTGGTCCCGAGGTCGCACGCTTCTGGTCCGCCATATCAAGCGACAAGGTGTGGAACTGCAACCGTTCATCGAGCAACTCGACCCGCGCACGGTCAATCGCTGCGACCGCACGGCCGTCTATGCGGTGGCCGATCCCACGACCGTGCCGCAGGCATTGCTGCACAACCTCAAGCACAACCAGGTCCTGCACGAGCGAAACGTCATCATGACCGTCGTGTTCCACGAAGTCCCCTGGTTGCCGATGGACAAGCGCGTCGAAGTGCAATCACTGGGCAACGGTTTCTGGCGGGTCATCGTGAACTTCGGATTCATGAATACACCCGACGTGCCCAAGGCGCTCGAACTGACCCAGTCGCATGGCCTGCACGTGCCTGTCTTCGAGACCACCTATTTCCTGAGTCGGGAAACCGTGGTTCCTGCGCAGAGCAAAGGGTTCGGCAATTGGCGGGAACGACTGTTCGCCACGATGAGCCGCAATGCCGGCGGTGTGATCGAGTTCTTCAGGCTGCCCAGCAACGCCGTCGTCGAACTGGGGACTCGCGTGCAGCTCTGAACCTGCAGCGCTCGATGCCCGGATTGACAAAAGTTTTCAAAGTATCTGCCGCTGCCGAACGGCCGGAATGCGCGTGAATTCGCGCGAACATCGGCCGAACGTCGAAAACCGCCGTCCGGTGGGCGAAATCGTCGTGCTAAATTCGAACCGGGTCTGAAGAACGGTATCGAGCGGCTGCCGCGTTCGATTGCCATGATCGGGTCGTCATGAACCTGATCAACAAAAAAAAGCTGAATTCAGGGGGCGGTGAAGTGTGCATTGACGACGAAGGTGATGTATTCCAGGGTCGGCGAGATAGGGTGCGCCATGAGCGGTGTGTGCCTTCGGTGCCGGTCGATCACGCAACGAAATGCGACCGACATCGCCGATGGCTGAGCGCGCTTTCGCTGCTGGGTCCGGTGCTGGTGGCCGGGTGTGCGACCGAGAGTCAGCAGAGTTTCACGGCGCGGATGGAATCCGTCTCGGCGAGTATCTCCCGCAGCATCGATCCGACCATGCAGAGCTTGACCAGGTCGGCATCGCCCTATGCCGACATGATGGCGAAGAGTCTCGCGAATTCGGGGGCTCGCCTGAGCCGTTATGTCGCCCAGCGCGAAACGCTCAAGAACAACAAGGACACCGGCGAGCACAATGAAGGTTCGTTGATTGCGCTGCTCAAGGGAATAGGGGTGACCGATCGTGGCGGCGCGAACAACGATGCCCCTGCCGACGCGCCGGAACGCCGCCCCGCTTTGCCGGACACGAGTGGCGGGCAGTGGCGGTGGCCGGTCGATGCCGGCATCATCACGTCGAAGTTCGGCGCACGCTGGGGCAAGCAGCACCGCGGGATGGATATCGCCGCCGATATCGGCGAGCCGGTGATCGCCATGTCCGACGGCGAAGTCGTGTATTCGGACAACAAGATGCGCGGTTACGGCAATGTGGTGGTGATCAAGCATGCCGACAACGTGACGACTCTCTATGCGCACAACAGCAAGCTGATCGCCAAGGTCGGTGAAAAGGTCAGCAAGGGTACCCTCGTCGCCCTGCTGGGCAATACCGGTCGTTCGACCGGGCCTCATGTGCATTTCGAGATACGTCAAGGCAAGGATGCGATCGATCCGCTGGCGCTGCTGCCTGCCACGCATCTGCCGGTCGCGCTTCATGACGACGAGCCCGCCACTCGTCTCGCAGGTCATCTGCTCGATCGTTCTCCGGACCATCATCACGACCTTTGCGACCATCCGCCGATCGACGACGCGTTCATTGCGATGCTTGCCCGCGACTGACGCGCGCTGTTTCGACGCATGGGAGATACGGCCGTCATCATTGCGTCATGGCGCGACGCGATGATGACGTTCCATGCACAAGGAACTGATCAGCTTCGAGCCCGACGCAACGCTGCACGTGCGCACGGTATTCATCTCGGATCTGCACCTGGGGACGCCCGGTTGCCAGGCAGTCGCTCTTCTCGCCTTTCTGCGCGATACGGAATGTGAAACGCTCTACCTGGTCGGCGACATCATCGATGGCTGGCAGCTCCGTCGATCCTGGTACTGGCCGCAATCACACAACGACGTGGTTCAGAAGTTGCTGCGCAAGGCGCGCAAGGGCACACGGGTCATCTTCGTGCCCGGCAATCACGACGAGTTCGCGCGTCGCTATGTCGCTCACAATTTCGGTGGCATCGACGTGATGGACGACGCGATGCACCGGACCGCCGACGGCAGGCAACTCTGGGTGACGCATGGCGACCATTTCGACGGCGTGATCCAGTGCGCGAAGTGGCTCGCCTACGCGGGCGATATCGCCTATGAATTCGTGCTCAAGTTCAACCGAAGGTTGAACAGCGCTCGTTCCCGGTTGGGTCTGCCGTACTGGAGTCTGAGCCGCTATCTGAAGTTCAAGGTCAAGCGCGCGGTGAGCTATGTGGGCGATTTCGAAGTTGCCGTTGCCCGCGAAGCCCGTCGACGAGGCGCCGACGGTGTGGTCTGCGGTCATATCCACCATGCGGAGATCCGCATGATCGACGACGTGCTGTATTGCAACGACGGAGACTGGGTCGAGAGCCTCACGGCCCTGGTCGAACACCACGACGGCCGGCTCGAGATCATCGATCGCAGCGTGGTGCGCAAGACCGAGCCGCCCCCGACCTTGCCGGAGCTCTGCGGCCAGGCGTGAGTCGTGCCGCGTTGCCGTCGGGCTCGCTTCCTGTTCCTGACTCGTGTCTAACGGCGAGCGATCCGATCGCGCTTCGGGTTGCGGCTCGTGCGACACAGTGCCGGCGACTTGAGGTCGAATCGGCACGGTCGACGGAGATTCAGCCGACGGACGTTCCTTCGATCGCCAGTGCCGAGGCCGATCCGGTAACTGCCTCGGGTCTGATCCGGCGGCCTGCTTCGAGCAGCAGTCGAGCCAGGATGGCAGGAACCTCGAAGAGCGCCCGATTGTCGATACGCCCCACGCTGCGCTGAAACTCGGGCAACCGGTGCCAGAGCTGAGTGATCGCCCTCGGCAGGTCACGGATCGATCGCAGCACCATGCCGACGCCCATCTCGCGTATCCAGCGGGTGTTGTAACGCTCCTGCGGCAACGTCCAGGCATTGTCGAAGGTCACGACCGGCAACCCCAGGTGCAGTGCTTCACTCAGCGCGCCGGGGCCGGGCTTGCCGACGAAGGCATCGGCCAATCGCAACAGTTCAGGGACATCGCTCGTGAAACCGATCACCGCGCGTGCGGCAGGCGCCTGCATGGCTCGCAATCGTTTCGCCAGGTCGATGTTCTCTCCGGTGAACAACAGCAACTGCTGGTTCGGCAACCGTCGCGCGATGCGCAGCATTGCCGTGGAACCTTGGCCACCGTACATCACCGCCAGCACCGGGCGCTCCGGATCGAATCCGAGGGCCTTGCGGGCCGTGTTGCGATCGACCTTGAACGGCTCGTAGAAAGCGGGGCGCAGCAGCATTCCCGATACCAGCGACAGGCGTTTCGGTGGAATGCCGGCCGCCAGGGCCTGCGCCTGCGCGCGTGGAGTTCCGCACACGACATGCTGCGCGACGCGCGGTTCGATCCAGAAGCGTGAAGGCAGGTCGGCCAGATCGGTGAGAATGGTGACGAAGGGCACACCGGGCCGCGCCCTCGCCAATGCGTCGCCCAGCGCGTGATTGAAGTTCGGGATCATCGAGACGACCAGATCGGGCGCGGTCGCGGCCCAGTGCGCCTGCA
>JBGSTN010001080.1:0-3468 GCA_041736455.1 Burkholderiaceae bacterium
CGCGCAAGCTCAAGGTCGGCGTGGTGCTGCCACTTTCCAGCTACCTGGCCAAGCTGGGCCAGTCGTGCAAGATGGGCGCCGACATCGCGCCGGGCGTGTTGCGCGAAATGCTCGGCGTCGACATCGAACTGATGACGGCCGATTTCGAATCGAAGGTCGAGGAAGCGCGGGCCAAGAGCGAAAAGCTGATCGATGAAGGTGCGCAGATTCTCGTCGGGGCATTCGATTCGGGCGCGACCGCAGCGATCGCTCAGGTGGCCGAACAGCGCAAGGTGCCGTTCGTCGTCAACATCTCCTCGGCACCGCAGATCACCGAACAGGGCTATCAATACACGTTCCGCAACTTCCCCCATGCGATAGAACTCACGCACAACGGCCTGGCCCTGCTGCGCGACCTGTTCCAGGCCACCGGCACGGCGCCGCGCACGGCGGCCTTCATGCACACCAACGACACCTTCGGCACGTCTTCGGCCAAGGCGATCAATACCATCCTGCCGAAGCTCGACTACCTGCCGTTCAAGGTCGTCGAAACGGTCAGCTACGACCCGACGGCGCGCGACCTTTCGGTCGAGGTCGCCAAGGCCAAGGCCAGCAATGCCGATATCGTGTTGATGGTCTGCCGGCTCAACGACGCCATTGCGGTGACGCGGGAAATGGTCAAGCAGCGCTACAACCCGATGGGGTTGATCAGCCCGGGCTCGCCCGGCCTCTACGAGCAGTCCTACTTCACGACACTGGGCAAGTATTCGGAGTTCGCGATCTCCAACGTCCCGTGGTACGACCAGAAGGCCGACATGACGCGCCTGGTCGATGCGGCGATGAAGAAACAGTTTCCCAACGAACAATTGCAGTTCCACGCGCTGAATGTCGGCTTCACGTTCGAGGCCCTGCTGGTCGCCGCGGACGCTTTCAAGCGCGCCGGCACCGGCGATGGTCCGGCGCTGGCCGACGCCTTGCGCAAGACCCGGATCGACGACCACATGATGCTCGGCGGCCCGATCCAGTTCGATGCCAAGGGCCATAACGTCGGCATCATCTCGGCCGGCATCCAGAATCGCGACCGGCAACCGGTGGTGGTGCTGCCGGCCGGGAAAGCGCTGAAGCAGGCCGTGTTCCCGGTGCCGGAGTGGACTAAACGAACCTGACGTTTCGCGCCACCGAAGCTGCCATGGCCCCGGATGTCGTTGCCAACGTGCTGATCAACGGGCTGCTGACAGGGCTCGTCTACGGATTGATGGCCCTGGGCCTGTCGGTGATCTATGGGGTGATCCGCATCGTGAATTTCGCGCATGGGGAACTGATGACGTTGGCGATGTATGTCGCGGTCGTCGCCTTTGCCGCGGCGAGCATCGATCCGCTCGTTCTCATCGTTCCGGTCGGGTTGCTCTTCTTCGGCATCGGCTATCTGCTTCAGCGGATGCTCGTCAATCGCGTGCTGGCGCGTCCCGAGCATACGCAATTCCTGCTGCTCCTTGCGGTCGCACTGATCCTCGTCAACGGGCTACTGATTGCGTTCGGGCCGGATGCACGCAATGTGCAGCCCGACTACGCCTACGAATCGCTCGAGTTGGGCCCCCTGCTCATCGACAAGGTGCGCATCATCTGTGCAGCGGTCGCTCTGGCAACCTGCGGCGTGCTCTTCGCGGTTTTCCGATACACGGGTTTCGGCAAGGCGATCAGGGCCTGCGCGGACAATCTGCTCGGCGCGCAGGTGACCGGTTTGAACGTGCCTCATCTCTACGCGCTGACCTTCGGGCTGGGCACGGCATGCGTGGGCATTGCCGGTGTATTGCTACCGCTGATGAACGACGTGACACCGATGTCCGGGCCCGGCTACACGCTGCTGGCGTTCGTGATCGTGATCATCGGGGGGCTGGGTTCCATGCCCGGCGCACTCGCCGGTGGCATCCTGATCGGCGTCTCGGAAGCGGCTGCCGGACTCCTGTTCGTTCCATCCGCCAAGAGCATGCTGTCGTTCGCGTTGCTGATCGCCGTACTCGTGTTCAGGCCGCAGGGACTTTTCGGGCGCGATGCCTGATGCACGACATCGGAATCATGCAGACACGTCCGTCATGATGAATACGTGGCGTGGCGTCGTGGCGGCGGGGCAAGGACTGGTCGCAGCGTGGCGCGAATCGCCCCGGCGTACCAAGCTGGCCTTGCTGCTGTTGCTGGCACTGTTGCTGCTGTTGCCGGCAGTCGCCGACCGTCGCTGGCTGTCGATCATGGTGGTGATCTTCACCCTCGCCTACGTCGGCCAGGCCTGGAACATCATGATGGGCTTCTGCGGTCAACTGTCGCTCGGCCATGCCTTGTATATCGGCCTGGGCGCCTATACGGCGGCAACGCTATACCAGAACATCGGCATCAATCCATGGCTCGGCATGCTGGTGGCGGTCGCCGTCTGCGTCGTGGCCGCCTCGATCATCGGACTGCTGGCATTCCGATTCGGCATTTCCGGCACCTACTTCGCGTTGCTGACGATCGCATTCGCCGAATTCACCCGTATCGGCTTCGACCATTTCACCTGGGTCGGTGGCTCGGGCGGCCTGTTCCTCAAGGTGCTCGATGCCGACGATCGCGACTGGCTGAACCTGCGCGGCGGCCCGCTGATGTTCTACTACCTGAGCCTCGCGCTTGCGGTGCTGGCTTTCGTCTCGAGTGCATGGCTGCTGCGCAGTCGCACCGGCTACTACTTCCGCGCGATTCGAGACAATGAAGAGGCTGCCCGGGCCGCCGGTGTCGATACTTTCCGCTACAAGCTGATTGCCGTCCAGATCTCGGGCGGCATGACGGCGCTGGGCGGTGTGCTCTACGCGTTTTTCTACAGCAACCTGTTTCCCGAACAGATCTTCAACATCGGCCGCTCGATCGAGGTGATCCTTGCCCCGATCATCGGCGGCCTCGGCACGCTCTTCGGCCCGATTCTCGGCGCGATGATCCTGACCGTGTTGTCGGAATTGATCAATGGTGGCCTTGCGATGCTGGGTCTCGAGATCCCCGGCGCCAAGCAGATACTCTACGGATTGGCGCTCGGCGCGACGATCCTGTTCCTGCCCGATGGCGTATGGCCGAGTCTTTCCCGCCGCTTCCGGCTCACGCGGGACCGGCAGCATGGCGACGACGAATCGGGACACGATGATGCTTGAGGTGCGGGACGTCTCGAAATCGTTTCGTGGCCTGATGGCCGTGTCGGCCGCCTCTCTGACGGTCGGACGTGGCGAAGTGGTGGCGCTGATCGGCCCCAATGGCGCGGGCAAGACGACCCTGTTCAACCTGATTGCCGGCGCCCTCGAAGCCGACGCCGGATCGATCGATTTCGAAGGCCGCTCGCTGGCCGGTATGCGACCGGATCAGGTCTGCGCCGCAGGCATCGCGCGGACCTTCCAGATCGTCAAGCCGTTTGCCGACATGACCGTGCTCGAGAACGTGATGGTGGGCGGATTTCGCGGCACGCCGGACGTCGCC
>JBGSTN010001090.1:0-6866 GCA_041736455.1 Burkholderiaceae bacterium
GGCGCAACGGAACGTGCAGGCAGCCGCGGCTGCCGCGGCGACCGGGGCCGATGATGCCGCCATCATGACCCTGCCCGAACATTCGACAGGGTTGGGCAGACCGGTCGCGTCATCCGGCTATGGCCAGCCTTCGAAATGGGAGCGCAACCTGCAGCGTCGGGCCAGCCCGGGCCTGACGCGGGTGTCTGCAGCGTCGGTGAGTTTCTCGCCACTGCAGGGCTCGTTCGGCATCATCACACCCAACGGGTTGCACTTCGAGCGGCACCACCAGGGATGGTGGGATATCGATCCGTCGGGTCACCGGTTGATGGTGCACGGCCTCGTCAAGGAGGCGCGCGTGTTCACGATGGACCAGTTGATGCGATTGCCGTCGGTCTCGCGAATCTGTTTCATCGAATGTGGTGCCAACACCGGGATGGAGTGGGGCAATGTCGCGGTGCCGACCGTGCAATACACGCACGGCATGCTGTCATGTTGTGAGTTCACCGGCATCCCCGTTGCGACGCTGCTCGACATGTGCGGTGCCGACCGTGCAAAAGGTCGGTACCTGCTTGCCGAAGGCGCGGATGGTTCGTCATTGGCCCGGACCATTTCCATGGCGCGGGCAATGGACGATGCAATGGTGGCTTTCGCGATGAATGGCGAGATGTTGCGTCCCGAGAACGGCTATCCACTGCGCCTGGTCGTGCCGGGTGTGCAAGGCGTGTCGTGGGTCAAGTATCTGCGTCGGCTCGAGGTCGGCGATCATCCCTGGTACACCAAGGACGAAACGCTCAACTATGTCGACCTGATGCCCGATGGCACCTCACGCCAGTTCACTTCGATCCAGGAAGTCAAGTCGGTCGTCACGTCTCCCTCCGGCGGACAATGGTTGCTCGATCATGGTTACTACAACGTCACCGGATTGGCCTGGTCGGGCCGAGGCAGGATCCGACGTGTCGACGTATCGGACGACGGCGGACGAAACTGGCGGGAGGCGCGGCTCGAGCAACCTGTGCTGCCGAAGGCACTGACCCGATTCAACATCGACTGGGTGTGGGATGGCCGACCCGCAGTGTTGCAGAGCCGGGCCATCGACGAGACGGGTCACGTGCAGCCTCGCATCAACCGCCTCAGGGCGGTACGTGGCACTCGATCCGTGTATCACAACAATGCGATTCAGTCCTGGCAGGTCGCCGAGTCCGGCGAGGTCAGCAACGTGCAGGTGCCCTGATGAGGCTGCCGACGCCCCGCTGGTGGCCAACGCATGTTCTTGCGTTGTGCCTGACGGCAATGATGCTTGCGCAGGAACTTGCGGCACAGACGCGCGATCAACCGGCAGCACCCGCGCAAGGCCGCGGCGATCTCGGGCAAGGTGGCAACGAACTCGGGCAAGTCATCGGCGATCTCACGCAACGGGGCGAGATGCAGGCTGCAGAAACCAGGCCTTGGGCGTCGCTGGGGCGCGTGGCCACCCCCAATGAAATAGCGGCCTGGGACATCGATGTTCGTGCCGACTTCAAGGGACTGCCGGCGGGTCGCGGATCCGTTGCCGACGGGATGATCGTCTGGGAGGAGCGATGTGCCGACTGTCATGGCACCTTCGGAGAATCCAACGAGGTATTCGCGCCGATCGTCGGCGGCACCAGCGAGGAAGACATCCGGACCGGGCGTGTTGCGGCACTGGCCGGCCGCAACTACGCGCAGCGCACGACCATGATGAAGATGTCGCAGTTGTCGAGCCTGTGGGACTACATCAACCGCGCGATGCCGTGGGATGCCCCGAAGTCGCTGACACACGATCAGGTCTACGCCGTCACTGCCTACATCCTCAACCTCGCCGATGTCGTCGAGTCCGATTTCGAATTGACTGAGAAGAACATCTCCCGTGTACAGCAGCGGATCCCGAATCGAAACGGCCTCGTTCGTTTCGAACCGATGTGGCGCATCGACGGTCGCCCGGATGTGCAAGGTGATGCGTGCCTTTCCGCCTGCGAACCGGAACCCGGTGTCACGTCGACGCTGCCGGATCACGCCCGGGGCGTGCACGGCAATCTCGCCGAACAGAACCGGATCGTCGGTCCCGTACGTGGTGTCGATACGCTCGTCGACCGTCCGACGACGCTCGACGAGACTCGAACACTCGCGGGCCTCGTGAGGCTCGCGCCCGAAGTCGATCGCGAATGCCGCGCCGCATCGACCGGGACCGTTCCATAGAACCGCCCGATCACACTCCGGCGATATCGCGCTCGGAGAAGACGAAGGAGTGCAGTACCGCAGCAGGAAGCCCGTCATGACTCGCTATCGCCATGGCAACCATTTCAACTCTTGCATGGAGTTCCAGATGAATCAATCGAAACGATCCACACTGAAGACAGGAGGTACGGCAGGTCTCGTTGCCGCACTGATGGCGATCGGGCTCGTACGGCCCGGCCCCGCACAAGCCGCTCTCGCCGAAGACGCGTTCAAGGCGAAGGGTGTCGCCGGCGGCCTCAAGGCGCTGGGCGCAACGGATGCCACCGAGTCCGACAAGATCACGCTGAATGCGCCCGAGATTGCCGAGAATGGTGCGGTCGTTCCGGTCAACGTCAAGACCGCGCTGCCGAAAGTGACGATGATCGCGGTGCTGGTCGACAAGAATCCCACCGCACTGACCGGCGCGTACGAACTGATGGAAGGCGTGACGCCGGACATCACGATGCGCGTGAAGATGGGTGAGAGCTCCGACATCATTGCGCTGGTCAAGTCCGACGGCAAGTTCTACATGACCAGGAAGGATGTGAAAGTGACACTCGGCGGATGCGGCGGCTGATCACCGGCCAGCGCGTTCCAGTCAATCAGGAAACCTGCAATCTCAAGGAGCATGACAATGGCAGATCCCATGCGCATTCGCGCCAAGGAACAGGATGGCGGCGCCGACGTCCGCGTATTGATGGCGCACGAGATGGAAACCGGCCAACGCAAGGACGGCAAGGGTCAGGTCATCCCGGCATGGCACATCACTGAAGTGGTCGCATCCCTCAATGGCAAACCGGTCCTCAAGGCATTCTGGGGGCCGGCAGTCTCGAAGAATCCCTATCTTGCGTTCAAGATCGAAGGCGCGAAGAAGGGCGACAAGATCTCGGTCAAGTGGGTGGACAACAGGGGCGACAACCGCACGGACGAAGCGACCGTCGGTTGATCGAATCGACCACGCCCTTCGATTCATGTCAGCAGGGCAACGATGAAGAACAAGCGGAGACAGATGATGAAAGCGTATGGAACAGCCGCAGCAATCGGTGCAGCCGTTGCGTTGGCAACGATCGCGCCGTCGGCCGGATATGCGGCTGATGATGTCCAGAAGGGGATCGAGAAGTATCGCGAAATGCTCCAGGACGGCAATCCTGCCGAGTTGACCGTCTACAAGGGCGAAGATATCTGGAACGCCCCCGCCGGTCCGAAGCAGGCGAGTCTCGAGGAATGCGATCTCGGCAAGGGCCCTGGTGTCGTGGCGGGTGCGTACGCGGAACTGCCGCGCTACTTCGCCGACGTCGACAGGGTGATGGACGCTGAGACCCGGATCGCGCATTGCCGGGTAACCCTGCAAGGGATGAAGCCGGAAGACGCAGTCGCGAATCCGTTCTCCCCGGGCGGCAAACCACAGACGGAGAACGAAGCGCTGGTTTCATACGTGGTGGAACAGTCACGTGGTGTGACGATCAATGTGCCGCAGGGTCATCCGAAGGAGAAGGCCGCCTTCGAAAGGGGTAGGCAGACGTTCTACTACGCGGGTGGGCCGTTCGATTTTTCCTGTGCCACCTGTCACGGCGTCGACGGTCAGAGAATCCGCTTGCAGGAGTTGCCCAATCTGACCAAACCGGAAACGACCCGGAATGCGTTCGCCACCTGGCCTGCCTATCGTGTGTCGCTCGGCCAGGTCAAGTCGATGCAATGGCGCATGAACGATTGTTTTCGACAGCAGCGTTTTCCGGAACTCCAGTTCGGATCTCAGACATCCATCGACCTGATCACCTATCTCGGTGTGATGGCAAAGGGGGGCACGATGGATGCGCCCGCCCTCAAACGCTGAAGGAGCGCACATGAACAACGACAAGGCAGACATGGCAGGCAATACCTCGGGCGTCCTTCCCGGCAAGTCCCGGTTTCGATTTCGTCCCGGCGTTGTCGTCGGTTCGCTGGTCGTCGCCGTCGTGATCGGCGCGCTCGGCTGTGCTTCGCAGAGCCTGATGGCCGCGGATCCTGCGCTACAGGCGGATGCGGCTGCGGTGAAGGCGACCCTGCTGCAATCGTTCAAGGCGAAGAACGAAGCGGGACTCGACCGGCTCGATCAGACGGAAGAGCAGAAGGTCTGCTCCGAACATGCGATGAATCCACTGCCCGTGGAGCGTCTCTGGGAACTCGAGGAAGCCGCCCTCGCGAAGATCGTCTATCCGGCGGACGGCACCTATCTGGGCGACTGGAAGAAAGGCCAGGCACTCGCCATTCGTGGTACTGGCATGACGTACAACGACCCGAAAGGCGCGAAGGTCTACGGCAACTGTTATGCATGCCATCAGCTCGAGACGGCGGAAGTCTCGTACGGCAACATCGGGCCGTCGCTGAACCATTACGGCAGGAAGCGCGCACTGGATGAGAAGAACCTGCGCTACACCTGGGGCCGCATCTGGAATTCGCACGCCTTCAAGGCTTGCAATCCCATGCCGCGGTTCGGCGCTGCCGGTATCCTGTCCGAATCGGATCTGAAGGACTTGATGGCATTGCTGCTCGATCCGAACTCGGTCGTGAACCAGTGAATCGAGTGATCTGATGCAACGTCGCGAGTTCATGAACGTGCTGGCGGCGGCAGGCGCTGCCGGAATGGCCCTGGGTCGACATGCCCATCTGGGGGCGACCGATCCGGCGGGTGCGCCGAATGCAGCACAGTCGATGTACGACATCGCGCCATTCGGTCAGGTGAGCCTGCTGCATTTCACCGATTGCCACGCGCAGTTGTTGCCGATTCATTTCCGGGAGCCGAGTGTCAACATCGGGTTGGGCAATGCCCGCGGAAGACCGCCGCACCTCGTCGGCGAATCGCTGTTGAAACACTTCGATGTGCCTTCCGGCTCGGCACAGGCTCACGCGTTCACGTTCCTCGATTTCGAGCAGGCGGCGCGCACATACGGACGCGTCGGTGGGTTCGCGCATCTCGCGACGCTCGTCAGGCAAATGAAGGCTTCGCGCCCCGGCGCCCTGCTGCTCGATGGCGGCGATACCTGGCAGGGTTCGGCAACGTCGTTGTGGTCGAGCGGGCAGGACATGGTCGACGCCTGCAAGCTGCTCGGTGTCGATGTGATGACCGGGCACTGGGAATTCACGTATGGCATGGAACGCGTCAAGGAGGTCATCGAGCGGGACTTCGGCGATCGGCTGGCCTTCGTTGCCCAGAACGTGATCACCACCGATTTCGAGGATTCCGTCTTCACGCCTTACGTGATGCGCGAGATCAACGGGGTGCCGGTCGCGATCATCGGTCAGGCGTTTCCCTATACGCCGATCGCGAACCCCCGTCATCTCGTCGCCGACTGGAGCTTCGGTATCCAGGACGACAAGATGCAGAAGCACGTCGATGATGCACGCGGCAAGGGCGCCCAACTGGTCGTCGTGCTGTCGCACAACGGGATGGATGTCGACTTGCAGATGGCTGGGCGTGTGACCGGCATCGACGCCATTCTCGGCGGCCACACACACGATGGCATGCCGGCACCTCTGCTCGTCAGCAATGCCGGAGGCAGGACCCTCGTGACGAATGCCGGATCCAATGGCAAGTTTCTCGGTGTGCTCGATATTGCCGTCCGCGGCAAACGCATGGCCGACTTCCGTTATCGACTGTTGCCGATCTTCGCCAACATCCTGCCGCCGGACCCGGCGATGTCCGCCTTGATCGAAGAAGTGCGCGCACCGCATCGCGCCAGACTCGAGGAGCCGCTCGCAACCAGTCAGGAAGTGCTCTATCGCCGGGGCAATTTCAACGGGACGTTCGACCAGTTGATCGTCGACGCGCTGATGCAGGTCAAGGGGGCTCAGATCGCGTTCTCGCCCGGGTTTCGGTGGGGTACCAGCATTCTTCCTGGCGAAGCCATCACGCGCGAGCGACTGATGGACCAGACCGCGATCACGTATCCGCAGACCACGTTGTCCGACATGACCGGAGAGTTCATCAAGACCGTTCTCGAAGACGTGGCGGATAACCTGTTCAATGCCGACCCGTACTATCAGCAAGGCGGCGACATGGTCCGCGTGGGCGGTCTGACGTATGCGATCGATCCGAATGCCGCGGCCGGCAAGCGCATTCACGACATGCGGCTGGGCGACAAGCCGATCGAACCCGGCAAGACTTACAAGGTCGCCGGATGGGCGCCCGTCGCCGAGGGCGCTACCGGAGAGCCGATCTGGGATGTCGTCGAGACCTGGTTGCGCAGCCAGAAGGAACTGCCCTTGCGGAAACTCAATACGCCGAGGCTGATCGGTGTCGGCCAGAATCCGGGAGTAGCGAATTGAACGATCATGGATCTCCCTCTCGGGACGCTGCGATGCTCACGGGCCTCGCCACCCTGTCGTCTGCGATGATGCTCGTGTCCGCTTCCGTGCCTGCGGCCGAGCCTGTCGTCACCGTCAAGCAGATGTCGGTCGAGATCGCACTGCGTGCGGCACAGGCCGCCATGACGAGCTGTCGCGAGCAGGGTTATCAGGTCGGCGTCGCCGTCGCCGATCGCAACGGCCTTCTGCAGGCGTTCGTACGCGACCGTTTCGCGGGGGCCCATACGGTCACCGTCGCACAGGACAAGGCATGGACTGCGGCAAGCTTTCGCATCACGACCTCGGCACTGGGCGAAGAAACGGCTGCC
>JBGSTN010001100.1:0-6300 GCA_041736455.1 Burkholderiaceae bacterium
GGCAGCAAGCTCGGCGTGCAGTTCTCGCTGTCGCTGCTGGCGCTCAAGGCGTTGCCGGTGGTGATTCTCGGCGGCTTTACGTCGATTCCGGGCGCGATCGTGGGCGGCCTGCTGGTGGGCGTCGGCGAGAAGATGGCCGAGATCTACCTGGGGCCAATCATCGGCGGGGGGCTCGAGAACTGGTTCGCCTATGCGCTGGCCCTGCTGATCCTGTTCGTCCGGCCGCAGGGCCTGTTCGGCGAACGCATCATCGATCGCGTCTGACGGCGAGGCACCGACATGTTCTATCGTGAGAATGGCCAGTTCAAGTCCGACTACCAGGCCGACCAGCAGATCTTCCCGATCGTGCAGGATCGCTGGTTCATCGGCCTGCTGCTGGTCGTGATGTTCCTGGTCGTGCCGATGTTCGCGAGCGAATATCTGTTTCGCGCGATTCTGATTCCGGTGCTGATCCTGTCGCTCGCCGCGCTGGGCCTGAACCTGCTGGTCGGCTACTGCGGGCAGATTTCGCTGGGTTCGGCCGCGTTCATGGCCGTTGGCGCCTACATGGCTTACAACGCGTACATCCGGATCGAAGGCATGCCGCTGCTGGTGGCATTCATTTTCGGCGGGCTGTGCGCGATGGTGGTGGGCATGGTGTTCGGATTGCCCAGTCTGCGGATACGTGGTCTCTATCTCGCAGTGGCGACATTGGCGGCGCAGTTCTTCAGCGACTGGGTGTTCGCACGCATTCCGTGGTTCACCAACAATTCGTCATCGGGGTCGGTATCGGTGCCGGACCTGTACGTGTTCGGCCTGCCCGTCATCCAGCCCTGGCAGAAGTATCTGTTCTGTCTTTCGGTGCTGAGCGTGATGGGCTTGCTCGCGAAGAACCTGGTCCGTGGTCATATCGGCCGATCCTGGATGGCGATCCGCGACATGGACATCGCCGCTTCGGTGATCGGGATCCGGCCGATGTACGCGAAATTGTCCGCGTTCGCGGTCAGTTCGTTCTTCATCGGCGTGGCCGGCGCGATGTACGGTTTCATCTATCTCGGCTCGTGGGAGCCGCTGGCTTTCGATGTCAACCTGTCGCTGAGTCTGCTGTTCATGTTGATCATCGGTGGCATGGGTTCGATCATGGGGAGCTTCATCGGCGCGACCTTCATCGTGGTGCTGCCGATTCTGCTGAACCAGATGCCGGCGATGATCGGTCTGCCCATTTCCACCGCGATGGCGAGCCATCTCGAGTTCATGATCTTCGGCGCGTTGATCATCTTCTTTCTGATCGTCGAGCCGCATGGTCTGGCGCGGTTGTGGTCCATCGGCAAGGAGAAGCTGCGGCTCTGGCCATTTCCTCATTAGATGGGGCCAACCCCCCCGTCGCCTTCGGCTCCGCCCCCCTTGACAAGGGGGCACCGCCCGCGGACGGGCGGAGCCCGCTCCGCGGCGGTTCGAGGGGGGGTGTCGTTGACGTTTGGTTTGGTTTGGTAGATTGGTGGCAGGGGTCTGGAAAGAATTTGGGTGGGCGCTGGCGGGCAAGGATTCGTTTCGTACAGGGGTGGTTTTGTTCTTTACACGCAGTTCCATTGAACAGGTTTTAACAGGGAGACTATGACAATGAAAAAGACATCGACATGGATGGCGGGATTGGCCCTCGCCGGTGCTGCGGCAGGGGCCGCCGTTCCTGCTGTTGCCGCCGAGCAGTTCTTTCCGTTGCTCGTCTATCGCACGGGCGCCTATGCGCCCAACGGTGTGCCGTTCGCCAATGGCATGCACGACTACCTGAAACTGGTCAATGCCCGCGACGGCGGTATCAACGGCGTCAAGATCACGGTCGAGGAATGCGAGACCGGATATGCGACTGCCCGCGGCGTCGAATGCTACGAGCGCCTCAAGGGCAACGGCCCGACCGGCGCGACCGTGTTCCAACCGCTGTCGACCGGTATCACCTTCGCGCTCACCGACAAGACCGATGCGGACAAGATTCCGCTGATCACCGCGGGTTACGGACGCTCGGAATCGGCCAACGGTCAGATCTTCAAGTACAACTTCATCCTGGGGGGCAGCTACTGGGTCGCGGCCGACATTCTCGTTCAGCATCTGGGCGAAAAGATGGGCGGCCTCGACAAGCTCAAGGGCAAGAAGATCGCGCTCGTCTACCACGATTCACCCTATGGCAAGGAGCCCATTCCGCTGCTCGAGGAACGCGCGAAGATGCATGGCTACCAGTTGTCGCTGATCCCCGTCACCCACCCGGGTGTCGAGCAGAAGGCCGCATGGTTGCAGGTGCGCCGCGATCGACCCGATGCGGTGTTCCTGTGGGGCTGGGGCGTGATGAACTCGACCGCGATCAAGGAAGCCGTGGCGACCGGCTATCCGCGCGAGAAGATCTACGGCGTCTGGTGGGCGGGTGCCGAGCCCGACGTGGTGCCTGCCGGTGATGGTGCCAAAGGCTACAACGCGCTGACCTTCCTGGCGCCGGCCGGCATGGGCAAGGTGCATCAGGAGATGATCAAGCACGTCCATGACAAGGGCCAGGGCACCGGTCCGAAAGAGGAGGTCGGGCAGGTACTCTACAACCGGGGTCTCGTCTCCGCGATGATGGCCGTCGAAGGCGTGCGCATCGCGCAGGGCAAGTTCGGCAAGAAGTCGCTGACCGGCGAGGAAGTCCGCTACGGCTTCGAGAACCTGAACATCGACGCGGCGCGGATCAAGGCACTTGGCTTCGAGGGCTTCATGCAGCCGGTCAGCACGAGCTGCAAGGACCACATGGGCAGCAGCACCGCTCAGATCCACACCTGGGATGGTGCCAAGTGGGTGGTCGCGCCGACCGTGTACAAGGCCGACATGCAGTTGCTCAAACCGATGATCGACAAGGCCGCCGAGGCATACGCGAAGGAAAAGAACCTGTCGCCCCGCGATTGCGCCAAGGAATACGCGGCTTCCTGACCGTGCAGGCGTCGCGCCCGCTCGGGATCGCGACGCCGACCATGCCGCGCGGGCGATGCCTTGCGGGCATGGTCGACATCACCAAGTCCATTCGTTTTTCAACGCTGTCGCTCCTGGAGACACCTCTTGGCCGAACCCGCCCCCATACTCGTCGTCAACGGTATCGAGGTGATCTACAACCATGTGATCCTCGTGCTCAAGGGTGTGTCCTTCCAGGTGCCCGAAGGCAAGATCGTGTCGTTGCTGGGCGCCAATGGTGCGGGCAAGACCACCACGCTGCGCGCGGTGTCGAACCTGCTCAAGGCAGAGCGTGGCGACGTGACCAAGGGCACCATCGAATACAAGGGCGAGGCCGTTGCACGCCTGACGCCCTCCGAGCTCGTCAAGCGCGGCGTGATCCAGGTCATGGAAGGTCGCCATTGCTTCGGACACCTGAGCGTCGAGGACAACCTGTTGACGGGCGCCTTCACGAGGAATCTGTCACGCGCGGACCTCGCACGCGAACTCGAGCGGGTCTATCACTACTTCCCGCGCCTGAAGCAGCGACGCAGTTCGCAGGCGGGCTACACCTCGGGCGGTGAACAGCAGATGACGGCCGTCGGCCGCGCGCTGATGGCCAATCCGAAGATGATCCTGCTCGATGAGCCTTCGATGGGGCTGGCGCCGCAGATCGTCGCCGAGATCTTCGCGATCGTGCGAGATCTCAATGTGAAGGAGAAGGTCAGCTTCCTGCTGGCCGAGCAGAACACCAATATCGCGCTGAAGAATTCCGACTACGGCTACATCCTCGAGAACGGTCGAATCGTGATGGACGGCCCGTCGCGGGACCTGGCCGACAACGAAGACGTCAAGGAGTTCTATCTGGGCGTCGCGCAGGATGGCCGCAAGTCGTTTCGTGACGTCAAGTCATACCGTCGCCGCAAGCGCTGGCTTTGAGTCCAGCCCACGGCCGCACGCCGGAGCCACCGATGAAACCCGATCCAGCTACGTTCTACGACGAACTCGAAACCCGTGCGCCGGAGGCACGCGAGGGCGCGCTGATGGCGAAGTTGCCACGGCTCGTCAAGCATGCGATCGATCACGCCCCGGGCTGGGCGACGCGCCTCGCCGGCGTCGATCCCCAGACCATCCATTCGCGCCGGGCGCTGGCCGGTCTGCCGGTACTGCGAAAATCCGAACTCGGGTCGCTGCAGGCCGCCAACCCCCCTTTCGGCGGGCTCACCACCGAGCCACCGGGCAAACTCGGCGGTCTCTATCTTTCACCGGGCCCGGTCCTCGATCCCGAAGGCCGTGGCGACGATCCGTGGCGCGTGGCGCGTGCGTTGCACGCAGCAGGCATACGGCCCGGTCATGTCCTGCAGAACTGCTTCGGCTATCACATGACGCCCGGCGCCTGGATGGTCCACCATGCTGCACGCAAGATCGGCTGCGCGGTGATTCCGGCCGGCGTGGGCCAGACCGAGTTGCAACTCGATCTGATCCGGTTATACAAGCCGGATGCGTATGTCGGCACACCGTCGTTCCTGCGCATCCTGATCGAGAAGGCGAAGGAAACCGGTGCCGACATCCGCAATCTGCGGCGCGCGCTGGTGGCTGCCGAAGCGTTGCCGCCGTCGCTGCGGCAATGGTTCCTCGACGAGGGCATGACCAGCGTGCTGCAGTGGTACGGCACGGCCGACCTCGGCCTGGTCGCCTACGAGTCGGATGCCTGCGAAGGCATGGTGCTGGAAGAGGATCTGATTCTCGAGATCGTCAGGCCCGGTACCGATGAGCCGGTATCCGACGGCGAGGTGGGCGAAGTCGTGATCACGAGTTTCAACCAGGCCTACCCGATGATCCGGTTCGGCACCGGTGACCTGTCGGCGGTGATGTCGGGCATCTCGCCGTGCGGGCGCACGAATGTCAGGATCCGGGGCTGGATGGGTCGCGCCGATCAGTCGACCAAGGTCCGCGGCATGTTCGTCAAGCCCGAACAGGTTGCCGAGATCACGGCGCGTTTTCCGGCGATCGGCAAGGCGCGCATGATCGTGTCGGGCGAGATGGCGAACGATCGACTGAGCGTGCGGTGTGAGGTGAAGGAAGCGACCTCGGGACTGGCCGACGAAATCGCCCAGGCGGTGCGAGACATCACCCGTCTGCGCGCGGAAATCGAACTGGTGACACCCGGCTCGCTGCCCAATGACGGCAAGGTGATCGAGGACGCGCGCAAGTACGACTGAGCAGGTGCCCGCGCTGCGACCGGCTCACGCGAGGCAGGACAGCGGCTCGGGCGAGACAGGACGATGGCTCAGGCGAGGAAGGCCTGCTTGAGCAGCGCGGCCAGTGCCGGCGCGTGCTGGTCCTCGAGAATCTGCCAGTGATCGCTGTCGATGGGCAGGACGGTCACGCCCTTCGGTGCAAACCGGCCCCAGCCCAGTTGCGGATCATCGTCGCGCGCGCCGATCTCGGCGTTGCGTATCGTGGCGCGAACCAGATGCACCCGGCCCGCGTAGATCCGCGGCTGATCGCGATTGCACAAGCGATAAGTGGCCATCCACTGACGCTCGAGGTCGGCGGCGATCTGCCCCAGAGCGGCCTTTTCCTCCGCGTCGAAGATGCGCGGCGGCAGGTCGACCAGATCACGGAATCCCAGCTGCCAGCGTTTGCTGAATAGCGCGGCCAGCTGGCTCGGGCCGTTCATCCCGGCATTCGCGATCTTCATCGCCCAGCGCAACGGCCGCACGACCTTCGGCGGATATCCGGGTGCAAAGGAATCGAGCATCACGACCGCACCGGGCTTGATGCCCAGTTCGGCGAGCTGACAGGCGATTTCCCAGATCAGGTGCGCCCCCATCGAGTGACCGCAGAGATGGTAGGGTCCCTGGGGCCGGATCTGGCGCATGTCGTCGATCATCGCAGTGGCCAGCTGCGCGAGCGATTCATGGCGATGGCCGGCCGGATCGAACGATGCGGGATCGAGAATGTACAGGGGTCGCTCGGCGCCGAGCTCGATACCGAGCTTGCGGATGGCCACCAGGGTGTCGCCATACCCCGGCACGACGAACAGTGGCGGCCGATTGCCGCCCTCCTGCACGGCCACTGCGACCGGTTCCCTGGTTCTCGAGGCGCCGCTGCGCGAACGCAGGATCAGTTCCGCCTGTTCCCGCACCGACGGCGCGGTGACCAGGGTGCGCGGTTGCAGCCGATGGCCGGTCCGTTTCTCGATCATGACGAGCAGCAGCATTCCCGAGAGTGAACCGCCGCCGGCTTCGGTGAACGAATCATCGATCCCCAGCGAGTCGTTCTTCAGGACCTCGCGCCAGATCGCCAGCAGCGACTGCGCCAGCGCGTCGAAGTGCTCGTCGGCGACCTCCGCCGCCACGTCGGCAG
>JBGSTN010001122.1:0-8446 GCA_041736455.1 Burkholderiaceae bacterium
TCGCCGCGGCGATGAATCGCGAGGCCTGGCTCAGCCGCATCGCGGACAGTGAGCAGCCATGAGCTTCGTCGACCAGCCGATCGACGGCATCGCCATTCTGCTGTGGGCGGCAGAACCGGACGAGCCGCATCGCCTGGCCACGCCCTTCTTTCACGCGGCCGCTGCTGCCGCGATGGACATCCGGGTGGAGATCTTCTTCACTGCCCGCAGCGTCTGCCTGCTTGCGCCAGGCGTAGCCGAGGCGTTGCATGCCAGTGATCGCCATGCGAAGACGATCCTCGACAACATGCGCGAGGCGGTCGCACACGGGGCGACGTTGCTCGCCTGCAGCGATGCGTTGAAGGCCAACGGCATCGACGCGACGACCTTGATTCCCGAGTGCCATGGCCGGGGGGGCGCCGTACAGTTCATGGCGCGGGTCGCCGACAGTCGCTGGCGCGCGCTGGTGTTCTAACCGGTTGCGTTGCCCGGGCGGACGAATGCTTCCCGCGTCTTCTCCTCGCGGCGTTGGGCCAGGCGATGCAGGACGAGCTGGCCCGACTCCGCCACCTTCTGCATCGTCGCTTCGAGCAAAGCCATCTGGCGCAGCGACGTCATGAAGGCCTGGTACTCCGCCGATTGTGCCTGCCCGACCACCACCGGCGGGACCACTTCGCGCAGCGCATTCGATACGGTGTCGAAGCTGGACTGCAGGCGCTGCAATTGTCCGCGCAAGGCCGACGCAGTGCCCGGCGGCAGCGCGGCGCTGTCGTCGAGTTCGGTGAGGGTCTGAGCGATCACCTGCTGGAGAACCTGGACACTGCCTGCCTCCCTTGCCGTCACCAATTGCGTATCCAGGCTGCGCTGGGCGCCCTCACCCAGCAATCGCAGTGACGCATCACGCAGGTTGTCGACACGTTGCTCGAGGTCGCGGTTCAACGAGCCCAGGCGGACACCGACCGCCACGACTTCGCTCAGGATACGGTCGAGATCGGCGACGACCAGGCCGATGCGGTCGAGGAAATGATTCAGGTCCTGCGCCAGGGCGCCGAACTCGTCGCTGGTCTTCACGACGGCGCGCGGTGAGAGATCCATCACGCCACGCGCCAGGTCCGCGACGGTCGAGCGCAGCGCCAGCAGCGGTTCCATACGCACCTTCAGCAGCAGGAAAAGCAGGATCGTGTGCACCAGGATCTTCAAGCTCAGCGCGCCCGCGGTCAACTTGACCTCCTCCCACCAACGGGCTTCCTTGCGATCGAGATAGCTGCGCACGCTGACGGTGCCCAGCACCTCGCCGACCTTGGCCTTCACATGACAGCTCAGGCAGAACTGCTCGGCGGTCAGCGTGACGGACGCCTGTTGATGTTCACCGTCGGGCCAGTCGGACTGCAGGCCCTGCACGTCCATCTCGAAGGTCTCCTGCATCGAAGCGACCGTCACGGCCGACGGCAGCACCTCGATGCTGAGCCCGAGATCATCGTAGTTGCGATTCAGGATCGGGTAGACCGTCTGGGCCGCCAACGGACCACCGGAATTCAGCATGATCGACTTGATGTCGTCGGCCAGCTGCCGCGCCGCCTCGGTCACGCGCACCGGTTCATTGCGGGCGAAGTCCAACCGCAGCGATACGTATCGGATCGCCAGTTCGACCACGGCCACGACCAGCAGCAACAGGAAGAAGTCGCGAATCATGTGGAAGACGAACGATTGCTCGAAGCGCCCGGTATCGGTTGCCTTGCCTGACATTCAAAATTCTCGCGTTAGCATCGTCGGAGTTCCATCATCGCGCCGATTATGACCGCTGACGACGAAGGTCCACTCGAACCCGCAGCATGATGATCGGGATGTCGTATCGGGGCACACGCGCCGGCAGAGTCCAGGCCCGACGTTTCGACGGCGTCGCGAACGATCTTGCGACGCCGTGTGGGGCCGAGTCAGCCCGGTGGCAGGCCATCGTCGTCGTTCGCCGCAGGGTCCGGAGGTGTTACCTCCAGGCGCAAGGGGCCGAGCGGATTGATCAGATCCGCGGCCACTGATTCGATGAACGCAGCATGCCGTCGCAATGCCTGCTCGGCAGCAGCCTGCCTCTGCTGCGCCTCCATGGCCGCAAGCAACAGCGACTCGTTGGCTTCACATGGCAGGACCCTGCGCATGTCGTGGCCGGCCTGAGCCAAAGGAGGGTCTGTCAGCGACCGCTTCGCAGGATCGGAATGCAACTGTCCGGTTTCACGCTGCCACGCCGCGTGCGTCGCATAGGTCGAGTGCCCGAGACCACGCCGCTTCGCATGAAACATCGCAGCGTCGGCACTGATGATCAGGCTTCTCGAGTCCTTGCCGTCTTCAGGATAGATGCCGATCCCAACACTCGCCGTCAGTCGCAGCGCATGATTGGCCACGACACCGGGTGCATTGACGGCGGCAAGCACCTTGTCTGCGATCAGCGAAGCATCCGCTGACCCTGCCACTTCGGTCAGCAGAATGAGAAACTCGTCGCCGCCATGCCGGCCCACCGTGTCGACCGCCCGCGTCGCGGACGCCAGGCGTCCTGCCACCATCTTGAGCACTTCGTCACCGACATCATGGCCGAGCGTGTCGTTGATCTGCTTGAAGTTGTCGAGATCCAGAAACAGCAGCGCCAGCTGCGTGCCGTGACGCTGTGCATGCGCAATGGCCTGCGTCAGCCGGTCCAGCACCAGGCCCCGATTGGGCAACTGGGTCAGGACGTCGAGTTCGGCCGTGCGGGTGACGACGTTCATCGCCTTGGCCACGACCTCCGCCTCGACTTGCGCACGCAGGGCGGTGAGGACGAGTCGTTCATTGGCAAGGACGAGTTGCACGTTTGCCTGGGCGATCTGCTCATCCGCCTGCGCGATCTGCACATTGGCCAGGACGACCTGCTCATTGGCCCGGACCATCTTTTCGATCGGCGTGCTGCCCAGCGCCTGCCTTGCCGCCGCGAGATCCAGCGACAGACGATTCAACGTCGACCGTGCTTCACGGATTGCTGCGTGCAATCCTTCGAGTTCCGCAGCGGCTTGCGCGTTGGCCGAGACCCCGATGTCGGACTTGTCGCTCATGGGCTCGAGCCCGGTGGACTTGCGCCTGCGGAACCACTTGCAGGGAACGAGTCAAGCTTGCGCGTCGGGCGTCCACCGAGCAGCCCTTCCTGGTCTGGCAACATCTCGCCGATCCGAATCCCGTCATGACCGATGCTGTAGAGACGCAACGCGTCCGAATGCGCACTCGCCCGAACCTTCACGACCGCAATGACTCGCTGCAGACGGCTCCCGAGTTCGATATAGCGCTGCACGATGATCGAATCGGTCATGAAGGCCGAACCATGCGGACTGAATCGCAGGTCCGTGTAGCGGTCCTCCAGCTCGGAGGTCATCATGACGGTGACACCCGTTGCCGCGAGCGCCAGCACCAGGCGCGACATCGACTGGCGGAAGTCTTCGCGGAACGCTTGCGACATGCGCAGCTCGAATCCCGAGAGCGAGTCGATGACGACCCGGCGCGCGCCCAGACGCGTGATCTCGTCGTTGAGCAGAAGGAAGATCTCGTCGATCGACAGGTTGGGCGAGTCTGCGCCCACGAGGCCGACGACATCGTCCTGGATCAGTTTCATCAGCTGCGGCGTTCGCGTCGTATTGGGCTTCTGCTCGAATGCCGCAATGACGCCCGTCTCTCCAAGGCGCGCCCCTTCCATCAGGAACGCGGACGCCATGATCGACTTGCCGGACCCCGAAGGCCCGGCGACCAGCAGGGAGTAGCCTCGCGGCAGACCGCCACCGAGCATCGCATCCAACGCGGGGATTCCCATCGAAAGGCGCTCACCGCCTGCCGGGGTGCCGTGCCCTGGCGATCGCGAAGCCACGGCTTCGGCCGGGGCAAACACTTCGATGCCCGATGACTTGATCCGGAAAGTGTGCAGCCCCGGCAACGTGGGTTGCCCGCGCATCTTCATCACCTCGATCTTGCGCACCATCGAACTGCGCAACACGCTCTGACGCAGCCAGATCAGGCCATCCGCCACGGTGAAGACGGGGCTGGGATCGTCGTCGGTGAAGTATTCGCCGACGAGGAAAGTCGTCGCCTGCCAGCTCGTCATCAGCATCCCGAGTTGCTGCACGAAATGCTGCAACCTGTTGAGGGTATTGCCTGCGTTGTCATTCGCAAGCACCACCGAGCGGAACGAATCGACGAACACCAGTGCCGGGTTGTGCGCCTTCACCTCGGCGACGATGCGGTTCAGTACCACGTCGAGTTCCCCCGACTGGGTTTCCTCGGACAGACTGACGAAGCGAACCGAATCGTTCATTGCGCTCGGATCGAAGAAGTCGAACTGCTGCTGGTAGCGCAGCATCTTCAACGGTGGCTCGCCAAGTACGGTGAAATAGAGCGCCGAGCGTTCGGGTGTCGCCAGCGCGAACATGATCTGGTGAGCGAGCGTCGTCTTGCCGCACCCGGGCTTGCCGGCAATGAGATTGAAACTGAACTCGGGCAGCCCGCCCCCCAGGATGACGTCCAGGCCCGGAACGCCTGTGGCCAGGCGGGTGATCGTGACTTTGTCGCTCATGACTGGATGTCCTGGTCGGGCCTTTCTGCCGGCGGTGGTTGCCATACCGAATGAACGAGCTGCTTGGTGAGCGAGTAGCCGACCAGGTTGACAAGCAACTCATGGAACGTTTTCAGCATCTCGTCGCCGCCCGTGCGGGCTTGCGCAGATGTCTGCCTCAGGAGCAGCACCCTGAACGCGTCGACATCGATGGCGCCGGCAATGCCCTCGCCTGCCGGCGCGAGCCATGGGGAATGACGAGCAGCGAGATGAGCGCTGCGCCGGAACAGTGCTCCTACCCCGCCTCGCCCGATGATCGGGGAGAGCGCCGCTTCGAGCGCGCGCCACGTGCCGACGATGTCGTTCGTGACATGATCGATATCGGAACCCGGGCGAGTGCCCGGCACCGGAAATCCCCTCTCAAGACCATGTTCTGCGTCGCCGTTGCTCATGTCGTAGCGCATCCATCCGGATGAGTAGGTCTTGTCATGAGGGATGGGCAATTCGCGGCTAAGTGGGAGAAGGAAAAGGCTTCCCAGCCGGAAAACGCGTGTCGCAGGTGCACCACTATGGGCGCAAATGGACGGGGACGCAATCGGCGAAACCGCTGTGTCTGTATTCAGGCTTTCAACGGTGCGCTACGATCGCTGCTGGAGAGAACGATGACGAGTGCGATGGCGATCGTGAGCGAACCGATCGAGGGCGTTCCGGATATCCGCGCGGCGGCGATCGTGGACGACGGAACTGCCGACGTGAATGGCCTGTTGCACGACATCGCCATCGCGCAGCGGCGCGCAGGGCGTCGCGTACGTGGCGTCGTGATGACGTTTCCCGATCCGGGAGAAGCTTGCGCGGCGGCGATGGTGCTGCTCGATCTCGACACCGGCGAGCAGTATCTGGTTTCTCAGCCGCTGGGCAAGTCCTCGACATCTTGCCGTGCGGACCCGCAGGGCTTCGCTCGCGCCAGCGAGGTCTTGCGACGTGCGTTGCACGAATCTCCGGACCTCGTGATCAGTAATCGCTTCGGCGGGCTGGAAGCCGAGGGTGGCGGTTTTCGTGCCGAACTGTTGGAGATTCTGGTGCGCGGCTTCCCGCTGCTGACGGCAGTGGCGCCGCGCAACATGGAAGCCTGGCGGCAGTTCACCGGTGGTGCTGCGCTTCTGCCGGCGAATGCTGCATTGATCGGCGAATGGCTGGACAACGTGCTCGCTCTGACGGGCGGGATCGCCGATCGACAGCCGTAGCGGTTGCCTGGTTCGTCGTATTCAGAGTCGCTCGATACCTGTCGCTGCCTGATCGATCAGTGCGGCTACCTGCTGGACGAGCGCCTTCTCAGGCGTGCCCTGGGCAAAGCGCAAGTGCAACGCGACCTTCAGGTTACCCATTGCGCGGCGGATTTCAGGCGCGTCGCGGGCATCGGCTTCGAGCCGGTTGGCGCTGAGGCGGGCCAGCAGACGTTCCAGTTCGGCACGTTGGCCATCGAGTTCGGTGCGCCCGACCGGCGTGATGTCGTACTGCCGGCGACCATCGTCCTGTTCGATCGAAGTGGCCAGCCCGGTGTCCGCCAGATAGGCGAGGGTCGGATAGATCACGCCCGGGCTCGGGCTATAGGAGCCGCCGACCAGATGCTCGATCGCCTTGATCACGTCGTAGCCGTGGCACGGACGCTCGGCCAGAAGGTGCAACGTCAGTAGCTTGAGTGCCCCCTGCTCGAACAGGCGCCGACCACGGCCGCCTGCTCCTCGGCCACCTGCTCCTCGGCCACCTGCTCCATGACCCCCCTCTCCGCGGCCAGCTGCTCCACGATCCCCCTCTCCGCGGCCAGCTGCTTTTCGACTGCCTGCTCCATAACGGCCCTCTCCTCGCCCGCTTGCTCCATGGCCACCTGCTTTACGGCCGCCTGCTCGACGGCTGCCTGCTCGACGGCTGCCTTCGCCGCGGTCAATCGCGCACGGATTATCGCGTTGACGACCGCCATGGCCGCGACTGCCGTCTCGGCGACTGTCGTCTCGCCGACTGCCGTTCCCTTCGCCAGTCCTGCCTTCCCGATCCGGCAGCGCTTTGAGCGCAGCCTCGATGAGCGCAGCCTCGAACGGAAATTCACCTCGATGGTGACGATTACCGGTATGGCGCTTGCAGCGGCCACTTCGGTCACCGTGCTGGTCGAGAGCCTTGAGGCAGGAACCTCCCCAATTTTCAATATCGTACATGCGAACCTCACATTAAAGACATATCTAAGATATATCTTATTACGTGGCGCGTCAAGGTGTTTGCAGTGCTGGCCGATAACGCTGTCCACCTCGAGCCAGCGTGCAAACCTGTCGGAAACAGCCGCACAAGCGATGTCCGCTAGCTACGTCGGGTCACGCCGGTCGGCCGTTCCACGCCGTTCGTTCGACTCGGGCGGTGTCGGCTCAATCAATTGGCCATGACTCCGATAAGGTCTATATCTGTCTTGCAGACGTCCATCAACAATCCCACATTCAGGAAGGATCGCCAATGTTCAATCTCCAACGCCGTCACCTGCTTGCAATGAGTGCCTGGATGGCCGTCGGTGCCTTTGCTGCCGAAGCGGAGCGCGGCACGCGCGACGAAGCCAGGGCACTGGCCGTCGCCGCCGCCGAGCATGTCACCCGTGTCGGAACGACCCAAGCCTTCAAGGACTTCGCCGCGGACGCCAAGTGGCACCCGAAGGACATGTTCGTATTCGTTCAGGACCTGGAAGCAACCATGCTTTACCACGGTGCGAACGAGAAACTCGTTGGCAAGAACTTCATCGAGGTACGTGATTCCGGCGGCAAGGAGTTCGCGAAAGAAATGGTCGCTACCGCGAAGAAAGGCAGTGGTTGGGTCGATTACCAATGGGCCCACCCGGTGACCAAGAAGGTCGCAGACAAGACGGCTTACATCGTGAAGATCGACAAACCGGCTGGCTTCGTCGCAGTCGGCATCTTCCGCTGAGCCGGGAATCCTGATCGGCGTCATTGGAGATGGTGTCATGTCCTTCGGACTGAAAGACTTGTCCATACCCGCAAAGGTCGCGGCGGCACCGGCTGTCGTTGCAATCTGTCTGCTGGTGGCGGCCGGTTCGGCCTACCTGACGAACAACGATACCGGTCGGGCCGTCGATCTGATCGTCAAGCAAGGACTGCCCAATGTCGTCGTGTCGACCACGCTCAGCGAGCAGTCGACACGTGCCTACGCGCTCATCATGCAGAGCCTCGCGTACGAAGGGGCCGGCATGATGGCGGAGACGATCGCGGACATCGACCATCGGATACCGATAGAGATCCGGTCGATGCACGCGACCGTTCAGCAGATTCGCGCGGCAGCAACCGGCCAGCCCGACGTGATGTCGCGATGTGACGCGCTCGACAAAGCCATCACGAAACTCGAGAAGTCGGCCGCCGACGCTCTCGACATGAAAAGTGGTGGCCTCGCCAGTGCGGCGATGTTCATGACCACGACCGCCAAGGCATTCGAAGAGCTTAAAGCGCAGACCGCGGCGCTCACCGAGCGCGAGGTCGCTCGCGGCAACGAGCATGCAAAGTCGGCGAGCGCGGCGGTTGCCTGGGGAAACCTCGTGATCGTCGGACTGGCGCTCGCCGGACTGATGCTCTCGGTGCTGGCGACATGGGTCTGTGTCAGGCTCATCACGCATCCTCTCGGACACGCCCTGGCGATCGCGCGGGAGGTGGCGGGCGGCAATCTTCGGCAACACGACATGCAGGCTGGTCGCGACGCGACCGGCCAGGTGCTGGACGCACTCGACCAGGTATCGGCGCAATTGAGCAAGACGATTGCTGGCATCCGCAGCGCTGCCGAGCAGATCGATGCCGCTTCCACCGAGATTGCGCAGGGCAACCTGGATCTCTCGACGCGCACCGAGCACACGGCTTCGGCGCTGCA
>JBGSTN010001130.1:0-8556 GCA_041736455.1 Burkholderiaceae bacterium
CGGCGCAGTGATCGCGAGAGTAAGGACCGGCGCATCGGCTGGATTGACCTTGTGATAGACCGGTGGCATCGGCAGGTCGTTCGGCAGCAGTCCGGCACTCGCGTTCATCGCTGCCTGCACTTCCTGCTCCGCGACGTCCAGGGGAAGGTCCAGCGCAAAGCGCAACGTGACGACCGACGCGCCGCCGGAACTGCTCGACGTCATCTGCGCAAGCCCCGCCATCTGACCGAATTGACGCTCCAGCGGTGCGGTCACGGTGGTCGCCATGACCTCCGGACTGGCCCCGGGGTACAGCGTCGTCACTTCGATGGTCGGATAGTCGACCTCGGGCAACGCGGACAATGGCAACAGGCGCCAGGCGATGATCCCGGACAGCAACAATGCCAGCATCAGAAGCGAAGTCGCTACCGGCCGCTCGATGAACAGGCGCGACGGGTTCAATCCGCCGCCACCCGTTTGTCGGGATCATCGGGAATGACCTCGATCGATGCACCGTCGCGCAGACGATCGACGCCGTCGACCACCACGCGGTCGTGCGGTTGCAGTTCGCCGGTCACGACGATCCAGTCGTCGTGCGTGATCCCGACTTCGACCGATCGGACCACGACGGTGTTGTCATCGCGCACCACATACAGGTAGTAGCCACGTGCGCCACGCAGAAGCGCGGCACGCGGCACGGTCAGCGCATCGCGAATCACATCGAGGCGCAGCCTCACACTCACCGGTTGATTCGGAAACAGCACATCGTCTTCATTCGGGAAGATCGCCTTGACGCGGATCGTGTCGGTGTTGACGTCGATCGCGTTGTCGATGCTTGCAACCACGCCGTCGGCCAGCCGCTTCGCGTTGTCCTGGCTCCACGCGGCCACGGGTACCGGCTGCCCGGCCCGCACCTGCTCGTTCAGTCTGGCAAGACGCACGGACGGCACCGCGAACACCAGCGCGATCGGTTTCGTCTGGGTGATCGTCACGATGCTGCCTGCCACCCCCGGTTGCACGCGGTTGCCGAGGTCGGTCTGCTTCAGGCCCACGCGACCGGTAATCGGTGCGCGTACCTGGGTATCGGCAAGCTGAATGCGCGCCGTCGCAAGACTCGCCTCGTCGGCTTGCACGGTTCCCTCCAACTGACGGACCAGCGCCGCTTGCGTGTCGACCTGCTGACGCGAGATCGCATCGCGCTTGAGGAGGTTCCGGTAGACCGCCAGATCACTGCGCGCACCTTCGAGCTGTGCCTTGTCCCGAGTCAGAACGCCTTCCGCAAACGCAACCGCGGCCTCGTAGGTTCGCGAATCGATACGGGCCAGCAATTGCCCGGCCTCGACCTGCTCGCCTTCGGCGAAGTGCAAGGACTGCAGCAGACCGGCAACCTGGGCGGTGACCAGCGTCGTGTTGAGCGCCTCCATCGTGCCAACGGCCTGGACGTCGAACGGCATGTCCTGACGACGAACCGAGGCGATCGACACCGGCTGTGCGCGCTTGCCGGTCGCCCGGTGCCCGTCCGGACCTTTGTCCGCAGAATCACGGGTGCCAAACCATGCACCGGCTGCAGCGATCATCAGCACGGCGATTCCGGCGAGCAGTGGCACGCGAACCCTGCCGGACGAGCGTCGCACGTCGACAGCGGTCCGTGTGTTCCGTCCGGTTCGAGCCCCGTGGCCAGGGCGCAGCCAATCCGCCTGCATCAGAAATACCTGCCCTTCAAGTGGCACCAAGGTCCGCGTCGGCCCGAAATACGTCCCGCCGGGATCGCGGCCGAGGTTAACATCGACGCTGTATGGCCGTCGCGATGCCCATATGGCCCAGAGTCGCTACATGAAGCGATCGAGAATCCTGCGACTGCGTTCATCCAGCCGGTCCAGATCGGCGATCAGATACTGAATGCCGTCGCCGTCGGCAATGAGAACGCGCGTGGGCGGCAGGCGACGAATCGCCTCCTCGCCACGAAGAAGGAACTCGGTTGCGCCGCGACTGGTGGTGACCGACCAGACGCACGGTGCAACGAAGCGCGAGACCGAAACGATACGCTCGATGATCGGCATGAACTCCCGCTTCGCCAGGGCCTCTTCGATGGCCGCACGGGTAGCGGGTGGCAGTTGGTCGAGATGTTCGATCGACGCCAGTTCGCGGCCGTCCGAATCGACCAGCGATATGAACTCGTCCGGCGCATCGACCGGGAACGAACGCACCGGCACGACACCAGGATGGCGAGCGCCGTTCCGATCCTGCAGGATGAGGCTGCGCTCGGCATCTTCGCCGATCGAAATCGTTGCGCCGTCCGCAAGTGGCATTGGCGGCCCGTCGCCGCCCGTTCGCACGGTCGGAGCGATTTCAGCGGCAGTGTCCGTTGCGACCGGGCTGGCCGCAGGTGGCGCGGCTTCAGTCGCCGGCAACTCCGTCTGCACCGGCTTGCCGCCGTTGTCCGCATCGCGATGCCCGGCGCCGGTCATCGCGTGTCCCCTTTTTCCACGTGGCTGCCGGGCGAGAGAGATGCGGCGATCGCGACCTCGCCGGCATCATCGGCCGCGAGTCGTTGTTGCGCGGTGTAGAGCGCGTGGTAGTGGCCTTCCTTCGCCATCAGCTCATCGTGAGGACCGACCTCGACGACCTCACCCCGATCCAGCACGACGAGGCGATCGGCCTTGCGCAGCGTGCTGAGTCGATGCGCGATCGCAATCGTCGTCCGTCCTTGCACCAGGTTGTCGAGTGCCTTCTGGATTTCCTTCTCGGTGGTGGTATCGACGGCCGATGTCGCTTCATCGAGGATCAGAACGCGAGGATCGATCAACAAGGCGCGAGCAATCGAGATTCGTTGCCGTTCGCCGCCGGAGAGTGCCTGGCCGCGCTCGCCTACCAGCGAGTCGTAGCCATGGGGCAACCGGAGGATGAATTCGTGCGCATGGGCGGCGCGGGCCGCCGAAACGATCTCGGCGCGCGTCGCCGTCGGTTTTCCGTAGGCAATGTTCTCGGCGATCGTACCGAAGAACAGGAAAGGCTCCTGCAACACGAGACCGATATTGCTACGGAAGTCGGCTATCGCCAGCGTCCGGATGTCGTGTCCATCGATACGGATCGAACCGTCGGACACGTCGTAGAAACGGCAGATCAGGTTCACCAGTGTGCTCTTGCCCGAACCGCTGCGTCCGACGAGACCGATCATTTCCCCGGGCTCGATGGTCAGGCTCAGGTTGCGCACGACCGGTCGATTGCCATAGCGGAAGCCCGCGCCAATCACTTCGATTCGACCGGAAACGCGGCCGATGCTGATCGGACGGGCCGGCTCCGGAACGCTGGAAACATGGTCGAGGATGTCGAAGATGCGCTTGGCGCCGGCAGCCGCCTTCTGCGTCACCGAAACGATCCGGCTCATCGAATCGAGACGGGTATAGAAGCGACTGATGTAGGCAAGAAAAGCCGTCAACACACCCACTGATATCTGATCGCGTGAGATCAACCAGATACCGAATCCCCAGACGATGAGCAGACCGATCTCGGTCATCAGCGTGACGGTCGGTGTGAACAACGACCACACACGATTGACCCGATCGTTCACGACGAGATTGTGCCTGTTGGCCTGTCGAAAGCGGGCGGCCTCCCGAGACTCCTGGGCAAAAGCCTTCACGACGCGGATGCCGGGAATGGTGTCGGCCAGCACGCTGGTCACTTCCGACCAGATCCGATCGACTTTCTCGAAGCCATGTCGCAGGCGGTCACGGACCAGATGAATGAGCCAGGCGATGAACGGCAGTGGGACCAGCGTCACCAACGCAAGCCAGGGATTGATCGAGACGAGGATGGCCGCCGTCATCGCGATCATCAGCACGTCGGTCAGGAAGTCGAGCAGATGCAATGACAGGAAGACATTGATCCGGTCGGTCTCCGAACCGATCCTGGCCATCAGATCGCCGGTTCGCTTGCCACCGAAATACTCGAGCGACAATTTCAGCAGATGTTCGTAGGTGGTCGTGCGCAGATCCGCGCCGATTCGTTCACTGACCAGCGCAAGGATGTAGGTTCGAGCCCATCCGAGACCCCACGCCAGCAATGCCGCGCCGAGCAGTCCGCCGAAATAGAGTTGCACGAGCCCGACGTCGATCGGAACGCCGTTCTGGTAAGGGATGAGGACCTTGTCCATCAACGGCATCGTCATGTAGGGCGGTACGAGCGTCGCGGCGGTGGACGCCAGCGTCAACAGGAATCCGGCCAGCAATCGCCCGCGATAAGGCCGGGCGAAACGCCAGAGCCGGAACAATGTCGATGTCGACACGGGTTTCGATTCGTGCGAATCGCTGTCGATCGCATCGTCGTCGCTCCCTGCGCCCGATAGCGCGGGTGTTGCGGCGCCCGATCGGGAGGAGGCCGCGGCGCCCGATTGCGTGAGGGAATACGCCGGCAGCCCGTCGCCGACGAAAACACCGGACTCGCTGGAATCACCGGCGTCGTGAGTTCCGCGACGGACTACCCGTTGCTGGAACGCGCGCAGCAGAGGCGACGCGCGCGGCGCGCAAGCCAGCGTGTAGCGCCACGAAGCGATCGGCAAACCGGCTTCGAACAGCGTCAAGCGGACCACCCCGGCATGTTCGGACGGTACCAACTCGCTACAATCTGCGACCGTCCATCCCTGCCAGGCGCGTTCGTTTTCGGTGCGGCTCCAGAGCGCCGATTGCGTCAACGCAAGAAAGCCCGACTCGTAACGCCCGTTTGCGTCAAGGTTTGTCAGAAAACACGCCAAAAGCGTATCGCCGGTCGGCAAAAGCCGATCGAGCTCTTGACGCCAAGATTCTGGGATTCGTGACGAAGTAGCGGAATCGTAAGAATTGGGATGCAGAGACATTACAAATGATTACCCGCGCGCGTCAGAATTGGTGCCAACGTTCGTGCACCGAGCAGTTCCGAAGCCGTTGTAAGAGTTTTCGAGCTGTCGAAGCAGGAGTTGCAGGTCATGTCGACCAAGTTCCCGATCATACGGTGCCGCCTTTCATGAGCGCAGTCTTTCAAACCGAGCTTAGTGCTCATCGCGATCTTCATATTCTCTCTGTCACATCGTTGCGCGGTCCGAATGCCTGGACATATCGACCGGTTCTGGAAGCACTGATCGATATAGGGCAACTCGAAGATTATCCCTCGAACACGCTCCCCGGCTTCGTCGACCGACTCGTACTGTGGCTGCCGACCCTGATCGAGCATCGTTGCAGCTACGGGGAACGGGGCGGCTTCATTCGCCGTCTGCGTGAAGGGACCTGGCCCTGTCACATTCTGGAACACGTCACCCTCGAGTTGCAGAATCTCGCCGGGACGCCCGGTGGCTTCGGCAAGGCGCGCGAGACGTCGGTCCGAGGAATCTACAAGGTCATCGTTCGGGCATGGGACGAGCGCGTGACGCGTCAGGCGCTCGTCGAAGGACGCGAACTGGTGATGGCAGCGATCGAAGACCGGCCGTTCGACGTCGCTGCCACCGTCGAACGGCTCCGCGACCTGGTGGACCGTCATCTGCTGGGACCCAGCACGGCCTGTATTGCCGACGCCGCCGATGATCAGGACATTCCGGTCATTCGATTGAACGAAGGCAACTTGATCCAGCTCGGCCATGGCGCCGCGCAGCGCCGCATCTGGACCGCCGAAACCGATCGAACCAGCGCCATCGCCGAAGGCATTTCGCGCGACAAGTCGCTGACGAAACGGTTGCTCGGTGACTGCGGACTGCCGGTTCCAGGTGGCGAAGAAGTCGAAAGCGCCGACCAGGCCTGGACGGTCGCCCAGCAACTGGGCCTGCCGGTCGTCGTCAAACCCGTCGATGGCAATCACGGTCGAGGGGTCGCCACCAACCTGATCTCGCGCGAGCAGGTCGAGCAGGCGTTCGTGATCGCACGCGACGAGGGCAGTCGCGTCATCGTCGAGCGCTTCATCCGCGGCTTCGAACATCGCCTGTTGGTTGTCGGCGACCGGATGGTCGCTGCCACGCGCGGCGATATCGCCTTCGTCCATGGTGACGGCAGCCATACGATTCGCGAATTGATCGAACTGCAGCTCAATTCCGACCCGCGGCGCGGATCGACCGAAGAGTGCCCGTTGAACTGGGTTCGGATCGATTCGGCCGTCACGCTCGAACTGGCGGCGCAAGGTGTCGGTGCCGATTCGGTTCCGTCCAAGGGCCAGAAGATCCTGATCCAGCGCAACGGCAACATGGCCTTCGACGTCACTGATCTGGTCCATCCGCGGACCGCCTCGGCCGTCGCCTTGGCCGCTCGCGTGGTCGGTCTCGATATCGCCGGCATCGATCTGGTCGCCGAAGACATTTCTCAACCCCTCGACAGCCAGGGCGGCGCCATCGTCGAAGTCAATGCCGGACCCGGCCTGTTGATGCATTTGAAGCCGGTCAACGGCAGCGGACGTCCGGTCGGCCAGGCCATCGTCGGGCATCTGTTCGCCAACGGGGACACGGGCCGTATTCCGATCGTCGGCATCACGGGTACGGACGGAACCACGCCGGTCGCCCGGCTAGTGGCGCAACTCCTCGAATTGACCGGCAAGCAGGTCGGTCTGGCCTGTGACGACGGCCTGTTCCTCGCCCGTCGTCGGGTCGATTCCAAACCGTGCGCCAACTGGGCATCCGCCGTGCGCGTCCTGCAGAATCGTGGCGTGGACGCGGCGGTCTTCGAGAATGGCCCGTTTTCGATCGCCACCGAAGGCCTTGGCTACGATCGATGCAGCGTGGGTGTCGTCACCGGGATTTCGGCGCAGTCGCATCTGCGCGCGCAATACATCGACAATGCGGACCAGATGGCCAGCGTGGTGCGGACACAGGTCGATGTTGTCCTCGAAAGTGGCGCCGCGGTACTGAATGCCGACGATCCCCGTGTACGGGAAATGTCGGGCTATTGCGATGGCGAAGTCATTTTCTACTCGAGCGATCCCGATCACCCGTCGGTCGAGGCCGTGCTGGTCGAACATCTGGCCGCCGGCGGCCGTGTGGTGATGGTCCGCAATTCGCACGTGGTGCTGGCTCACGGCGATCGGCGCGAGTTCATCACCACGATCCGCGCGGACGGCCGGCCGCGCATCAGCCCTGCCGAAATCAGTGTGGGAAGTTTCATGGCCGCAATCGGTGCAGCCATCGCGCTCGAGGTGCCCATGCCGATCATTCGCGCGGGCATCGACACGATGGTTCCGGACGGGTCACAGCCTCGCTACACCCTGAGCGACTGACTAGAAAGACAACGAAGACAAGACCATGCAATTGACCCGTATCCGCGCCTTGCGCGGACCCAACGTCTGGACCCGTTATACCGCCATCGAGGTGCAGGCCAGCGTCCTGCCTTCCGAGGCCGAAATCAGTGCCGAGCCCGACTTCGAGGTGCGCCTGCGCTCGCGCTTTCCCGGTATCGGCGAGATCCGTGACGGCGATATTCCCTATTCGTTGCTCGATGCGCTCGCGCAGGCGGCTCTCGGTCTTCAGGCCAAGGCCGGATGCCCTGTCACCTTCAGTGCGGTGAGGGAAACCGAGGAGCCTGGCGTCTGTTATGCGGCCATCGAATACACCGAGGAAGCGGTAGGAAGGCGTGCCGTCGAACTTGCCGAACAACTCTGCGTCGCTGCGCGCGACGATCTGCCATTCGATCTTGCGAAAGCCGTCACCGCGTTGCGCGATCTCGATGAGGAAGTTCGCCTTGGACCCAGCACCGGTTCGATCGTCAATGCCGCGGTGGCGCGCGGCGTTCCGTTCCGCCGACTCACCGAAGGCAGTCTGGTGCAGTTGGGCTGGGGTTCCCGACGACGCCGCATCCAGGCAGCCGAGATCGACGCGAGCAGCGCTATTGCCGAATCGATTGCACAAGACAAGCACCTGACCAAGCAGCTGTTGCACAACGCGGGCGTGCCGGTCCCGGAGGGCGGTCCCATTCAATCGGTCGACGAAGCCTGGGCGATGATGCAGTCGTTGGATGCGCCGCTGGTGGTCAAACCACGCGACGGCAATCAGGGCAATGGCATCACCGTGAATGTCCAGACACGGGAGCATCTCGAGCGGGCAATCGAAGCGGCGCGGGAACACAGTGGCGATATCATCGTCGAGCGCTATCTCCCGGGGCACGACTTCCGCCTGCTGGTCGTCGGCAATCACCTGTGCGCCGCCGCACGGCGGGACCCGCCGCAGGTCACCGGAGACGGCGTCCAGACGATCAGGCAACTCATCGACGAAGTGAATCGTGATGAAAGACGCGGCGATGGCCATGCGACGTCGTTGACACGGATCCGGCTCGACGACATTGCGCTCGCGACGCTTTCCAGGCAAGGGTTGACGCCGGACACCATTCCTCCCAATGGCGTTCGCATCACATTGCGCAACAACGCCAATCTGTCGACGGGTGGCACTGCCACCGACGTCACCGACGAGGTTCATCCGGAAATAGCGCAGCGCGCCGTCGAGGCGGCGCGAGCGGTGGGACTTGACATCTGTGGCATCGACGTCGTCGCCAGATCCGTACAGCGTCCGCTCGAGGCGCAGGGCGGTGGCGTCGTCGAAGTCAATGCGGCGCCAGGGCTTCGCATGCACCTGTCGCC
>JBGSTN010001132.1:0-9269 GCA_041736455.1 Burkholderiaceae bacterium
GGCGAGAGACCCGATAAGGGCGCACCGTCGGCGGCGCTCGTGTCGCCTGCCGTCGCGGTCGCCATCATCCGATCGACCGCCAGGCACTTGAGGGCAGGATCGGAGATCGACCAGGCCGCTCGTGCCGCATTCCGCAGTCGCGCCAGCGATGCCTGCTGCTCTGCCGGTGGTTTAGGAGTCACTGGAACGTCAATTCTCTTAAACTGCGGGGCTGCCCACACGGAAGTCCCGATCACCATGCCAGTTTACGCGCTGCGAGAGCTCGAACCCGATTGCCACCCGACCGCCTGGATCGCCGAGTCGGCCAACGTCATCGGTGCGGTGACGCTGGGCGAACAGTCGAGCGTGTGGTTCGGCGCGACGATACGCGCCGACAACGAGCCGATTCGGCTGGGGGCTCGATGCAATGTGCAGGAGAACGCGATATTGCACGTGGATTCCGGCTTTCCGCTCACCATCGGCGACGATGTGACGGTCGGACACCAGGCGATGCTGCACGGCTGCACGATCGGTGCGAACTCGTTGATCGGCATTCAGGCCGTGGTGATGAATGGCGCGAACGTCGGACGCAACTGCCTGATCGGCGCGGGGTCGCTGGTCACGGAGGGCAAGCGCATTCCCGATGGTTCTCTCGCGCTGGGCTCACCTGCGAAAGTCGTGCGCGAACTGACCGCCGGCGAGATCGCGGGCCTGACGCTCAGCGCGTCGTCCTATGCGGAGCGTGCGACGCTCTACGCTCAGGCACTTGCGCGTCGCTGAACGAACGGCATCGACATGAATGATCATCTGCTGCGCTTCCAGTTCGTCGGTACGGCAGTACGCGGCGAATGGCTCGAACTCGGACCGGCGTGGCGGGAAGTGGTGTCCAGGCACGCCGATGAAGACGTGGCCACTGAATTGCTGGGTGAATTGACGGCCGCCGCGATGTTGCTGTCGGCGACGATCAAGCACACGGGCAGGCTCACGGCCCAGATCATGGGCGATGGCCCGATCAGCCTGATGGTGGTCGAATGTCGCGCCAGCGGAACGTTTCGGGCCACCGTGAAGCGTTCGAGCGACATCGCGATGCCGGATTCCGAGTCGCCGGATGCCACGGAATTACTCAACCCCAACGGCAGCGCCCGCTTCGCGATCACCATCGATCCGCGCAACGACGGTCAGACGGCCTATCAGGGGATCGTGCCCGTCGAGGGCAGCAGTGTCGCCACGATCCTGGAGCGCTACATGGATCGATCGGAACAGTTGCCCACGCGCCTGTGGCTGGCGGCGAATTCGCATCGCACGGTTGGTTTGCTGCTGCAGAAGATTCCGCTGGCCGCCAGCGAGATCGACCACGACATCGATGCCTGGGATCGGATGCAGAAGCTTGCCGACACACTGTCGCGCTCCGAAATGCTTGCCACCGAGGGCGACACCTTGCTGCATCGCCTGTTCTGGCAGGAGCAATGCAGCGCGATCGAGTCGCGCCCGCTGCGTTTCGAGTGCGGCTGCTCTCGCGAACGCGTGGCAACGATGCTGCGCATGCTGGGCGCGTACGAACTCGATGGACTGATCGCCGAGCGGGGGGAGGTGGCGGTCAACTGCGACTACTGCAATACACCTTATCGATTCGATGCGATCGATGTGCGCAGTCTGTTCGAACCGGTCGTTTCACCGACCACGCCGACTCGTCATTGAACGCCGGCGGAGACCGGAACGACGGCGGCGAACCGCCGCTCAGTCGATACTTGCCGTCCGGGTCGGGACCTTGTCGAGCTGCTGTGGGCCGTTCGGGGAGGGCAGCCACGGCGCACGAGGCGCTGGCGAGTTGAGTTGCACGAAGACTTCGTCTTCTCCGATCATGCCGTGAACGTAGCGGGCCTGTTCTTCGACCGCTGACTGTCCATCGGCGAGATCCTGGACTTCGGCAGCCAACGCTGCATTGCGAGCTGCCTTCATCTGGTTGCGTTGCAGGGATTCGGCAAGACGCGTTTCGCGACGCATGACCTCGCGCAAGCCGGCATCACGGTCGAAGACGATGACGCCTCCCGTCCACAAGATGCAAAACGCCAAGGAAAGCAACAACTTCACGTATCGCCTCGCCACCCGTTTTGGAATACGAACGCCCGGGCCAGGGCGACCGTTCAGCGCAGATTGTAGAAGGCTGACTTGCCTGGGTAAATGGCGACGTCGCCGAGATCTTCTTCGATGCGAAGCAGCTGATTGTACTTGGCAATGCGGTCCGTGCGGCTCATCGAGCCCGTCTTGATCTGCAATGCATTGGTGGCGACAGCGATATCGGCGATCGTGGTGTCTTCGGTTTCGCCCGAACGATGCGAGACCACGGCGGTATAGCTGTTGCGCTTGGCCAGTTCTATGGCGGCGAACGTCTCGGTGAGCGTACCGATCTGATTGATCTTGATCAGGATCGAATTGGCCACGCCTTCGTCGATGCCACGCTGGAGAATCTTCGTGTTGGTGACGAATAGATCGTCGCCGACCAGCTGCACCCTGTCGCCGAGCGCATCGGTGAGCAGCTTCCAGCCCTGCCAATCGTTCTCGGCCATACCGTCTTCGATCGTGATGATCGGATACTTGTCTACCCAGGTCGACAGCAGGTTGACCAGGTCACCAGCACTCAGCGTCAGGCCTTCGCCTTCGAGATGGTATTTGCCGTCTCGGTAGAACTCCGTGCTGGCGCAATCGAGGCCCAGCGCAATCTGATTGCCGGGTTCGAATCCAGCGCGCTCGATCGCCTGAAGGATCAGCTGGATCGCCTCTTCGTGGTTGCCCACGCTCGGCGCGAACCCGCCTTCATCACCGACGGCCGTCGACAGACCCTTCTCGTGCAGCAACTTCTTGAGGGAATGGAACACTTCGGCGCCGTAACGGATCGACTCGCTGAACGAAGTCGCCCCGACAGGCAGGATCATGAATTCCTGGATATCGAGGTTGTTGTTGGCGTGCGCGCCGCCATTGACCACGTTCATCATCGGCACCGGCAGTGCCATCGTGCCGGACCCGCCGAAATAGCGGTACAGCGGCAGGCCCGATTCTTCGGCAGATGCCTTGGCCACGGCCATCGACACCGCGAGCAGTGCATTGGCACCGAGGCGAGACTTGTTCTCGGTACCGTCGAGATCGATCAGCACGCGGTCGATATAGGCCTGCTCGACCGCATCGAGACCGAGCAGGGCCTCGGAGATTTCGGTATTGACGTTCTCGACGGCCTTCAGGACCCCTTTGCCGAGATAACGTCCGTTGTCACCATCGCGCAACTCGACCGCTTCGCGGGATCCCGTGGAGGCTCCCGATGGGACCGCGGCGCGTCCCATCACACCGGATTCGAGCAGGACGTCACACTCTACCGTGGGGTTACCGCGCGAATCGAGAATTTCGCGGCCAATGATGTCGACGATCGTACTCATGCAGTTATCAGCTCTTGGTGGGTTCTGTGGATCCGGATTGACCGGGGATCGACGACGTCAGATGCCGTCGACCACAATCATGTTGAATACTTCCGTGGCGCCTGCGCGCTTGTCGCGTGCGGCCCGATAGAGGGTGGAATCGTAGAACGCTTTCGCTGCAGCCATGTCGTCGAATCGTGCGACGACCATCCGATTCGGCTGCCATTGCCCTTCGAGAACCGCCGTCTCGCCGCCACGGACGAGGAATTCTCCGCCGGCCGCCTGGATCGCGCCCGGTGAAAGGGCCTGGTATTCCTTGTATCTGACAGGATCGGAGACCTTGACCTCCGCGATTACGTAGGCAGCCATCTAAAACCTCGAATAGTGGGCAATTTTAAACGCGCTTTGCGATTAAACAATACGATTAACGAGATTCTCGGCGAAACCGCGCGACTTGACCAGCGAATCGATCGCCATCAACGTGTCGAGCAGCGGCTCGAGCAGCGGCAGCGGCCAGGCATTCGGGCCATCGGAGAGCGCGACGGTCGGATTCGGATGGGTTTCCATGAAGACACCGGCGACGCCTGAAGCAACTGCGGCCCGCGCGAGCACCGGTACGAACTCGCGCTGGCCGCCCGACGAGGTACCCTGGCCCCCCGGCAACTGGACGGAATGGGTCGCGTCGAACACCACCGGACAGCCGGTTTCACGCATGATCGCCAGCGCGCGCATGTCCGATACCAGGTTGTTGTAGCCGAAACTCACGCCGCGCTCGCACACCATGATGCGATCGGCCCGGGCCGAGTCGCCTCCGGATGCTTCGAGTGCCGCCTCGCGGGCCTTCACCACCACCTGCTGCATGTCGTGTGGCGCAAGGAATTGCCCTTTCTTGATATTGACCGGCTTGCCGCACGTCGCCACGGCACGAATGAAATCGGTCTGGCGAACGAGAAACGCCGGCGTCTGAAGGACGTCCACGACCTCGGCGACGCGTTCGATCTGGTCGATCTCGTGCACATCGGTCAGGACAGGCACGCCCAGTTCGCGACGAATGTCGGCCAGTATGGCCAGGCCCTCTTCCATGCCCGGACCGCGAAAGCTCTTGCCGGCGCTGCGATTGGCCTTGTCGAACGAACTCTTGTAGATGAAAGGCAGCCCCAGCCGTCGGGTGAGATCACGCAGCGTCCCCGCGGTGTCGAATGCCATCTGGCGCGATTCGATCACGCACGGCCCGGCGATCAGGAACATCGGATGGTCGAGACCGACCTCCCACTGGCAAAGTTTCATGCGAGGGCCCTCTCTCTGCGTTTCGCGGCATGCGCGAGCGACGCGCGGATATAACTGCTGAACAACGGATGTCCGCCGAGCGGCGTCGACGTGAATTCGGGATGGAATTGCACGCCCAGGAACCAGGGATGCGCGTCGGCGCCGACACGGGGCAACTCGACGATCTCGGTGAGGCTCTCGGCGGGCGTACGTGCGACGACCTTCAAGCCGGCGGCATCGAGTTGCTCGACGAATCCGTTGTTGACTTCATAGCGGTGACGGTGGCGCTCGTTGACGTGCTCGCCGTATATCTCCGACGCGAGGGAACCCGGCCGGATCGCGCATTTCTGGGCGCCGAGACGCATCGTCCCGCCCAGGTTGGAATCCGCCGTGCGTGTTTCGATCCGCCCGTCACTGCCCTGCCACTCGGTGATGAGGCCGACCACCGGGTGCTCGGTCAGCGGATTGAACTCGGTGCTGTTCGCGTCGGTCATGCCGAGTTTGTCGCGTGCGTACTCGACCACGGCCAACTGCATGCCCAGGCAGATGCCGAGGAAGGGAATCTTTTGCTCGCGGGCATAACGAATGGCGCGCACCTTGCCCTCGACGCCGCGCTCACCGAAGCCCCCTGGGACCAGGATCGCGTCGAAATCCTGCAGGGTGCCGGCGACGTCGGCGCCCTCCTCCTCGAATCGTTCGGAATCGATGTATTCGATGCGCACCCTGGTGCTGGCATGGATGCCGGCGTGGATCAACGCTTCGGACAGGCTCTTGTACGACTCGGTCAGGTCGACATATTTGCCCACCATCGCGATGCGGACATCATGGGCCGGGTTCTGCAGCGAATCGATCAGCTTGTCCCAGGCCGACAGGTCGGCCGGCGACTCGGCGATGCGCAGGATCTCGCAGATCTGCTGGTCGACGTTCTGTTCGTGAAGACGGCGGGGGATCTTGTAGATGCTGTCGGCGTCTTCGACAGACACCACCCCTTCGAGCGGCACGTTCGAGAACATCGAGATCTTCGCGCGCTCGTCATCCGGGATCTTGCGGTCTGCCCGGCACAGCAGCAGGTCGGCCTGGATCCCGATTTCGCGCAGCTTCTGGACCGAATGCTGCGTCGGTTTGGTCTTCAGTTCACCGGCCGACGGAATGAACGGCACCAGCGTGAGGTGCACGAAACAGGTATTGCCGCGGCCCAGTCGCAGGCTCATCTGTCGCACCGCCTCGAGAAAGGGCAACGATTCGATGTCGCCCACCGTGCCGCCGATCTCGACGATCGCGACATCGGCACGAACGGGTGGTTCGCCCGGCGCGGCCATGTTGCAGCCACGGTCGATGAAGTGCTGGATTTCGTTGGTGATGTGCGGGATCACCTGAACCGTGCGGCCGAGATACTCGCCACGGCGCTCCTTCTTCAGCACCGAATCGTAGATCTGACCACAAGTGAAGTTGTTGACGCGCCGCATGCGCGCGGTGATGAAGCGTTCGTAATGACCGAGGTCGAGGTCGGTTTCTGCACCGTCTTCGGTCACGAAGACTTCCCCGTGCTGGAACGGGCTCATCGTGCCCGGATCCACGTTGATATAGGGATCCAGCTTGAGCATGGTGACGCGCAACTTTCGCGACTCGAGCAACGCGCCGATCGACGCGGCCGCGATCCCCTTGCCCAGAGACGACACGACGCCGCCAGTGACGATTACGAACTTGGTCATGTGCAACACGATCGGGAAAGCCGGATTATAGCCCCAGTCATTCGGGCCTCCACGACGTGACGACTTGACCGCAACATGCAGCGGATTGCCCCCGGCCATGCGGGATGAGGCGCGCAGGGGCATGTTCGCCGGGTGGATATAATCGTTGCACCCATCACTCAAATCAACTCCTGCGCGATCCCGCGGGCGGAGCAATCATGAGCAAGATCTACCCAAGCGCCCAGGCAGCGCTTGCCGACATCGTTCGAGATGGTCAGATGATCGCCGTCGGCGGCTTCGGTCTGTGCGGCATTCCGGAAGCACTGATCGCGGCACTGCGCGACACCGGCGTCAAGAATCTGACCTGCATTTCGAACAATGCCGGCGTCGATGGCTTCGGACTCGGCCAGTTGCTCGCGACGCGCCAGATTCGCAAGATGATCGCGAGCTATGTCGGCGAGAACAAGGAGTTCGAGCGTCAGTACCTGGCCGGTGAACTCGAACTCGAATTCACCCCGCAGGGAACGCTCGCCGAGAAACTTCGTGCGGGCGGTGCCGGCATACCCGCCTTCTTCACGCAGACGGGCTACGGCACCATCGTTGCCGAGGGCAAGGAAACCCGCGAGTTCGATGGCAGGCATTATGTGATGGAGCGTGCGTTGAAGCCCGATATCGCGCTCGTCAAAGCCTGGGAGGCGGATCGCAGCGGCAATCTCGTCTTTCGCCGGACCGCGCGCAACTTCAATCCGAACGCCGCGATGGCGGGCCGGATCTGCGTCGTCGAGGTCGAGAACATCGTCGCCAATGGCGCACTCGATCCCGATGCCATTCATCTGCCGGGCATCTACGTGCACCGGATCGTTCACAATCCAACCCCCGAAAAGCGCATCGAACAGCGCACCGTTCGGCAAGCTTGAGGAGACACGCATGGCATGGACACGCGATCAAATGGCGGCCCGTGCAGCCTGTGAGCTGCGCGACGGTTTCTACGTCAACCTGGGGATCGGTCTGCCGACCCTGGTCGCCAACCACGTGCCGAAAGGCATGGAGGTCTGGCTGCAGAGCGAGAACGGCCTGCTCGGCATCGGCCCGTTCCCGACCGAAGACGAAGTCGACCCCGACCTCATCAATGCAGGCAAGCAGACGGTCACCACCATGCCTGGCTCGTCGATCTTCTCTAGTGCCGACTCGTTCGCGATGATTCGTGGCGGCAAGATCAATCTGGCCATTCTCGGCGCCATGCAGGTCAGCGCGGAGGGTGATCTCGCCAACTGGATGATTCCCGGCAAGATGGTCAAGGGAATGGGCGGCGCGATGGACCTGGTCGCCGGTGTCGGCCGCGTCATCGTGATCATGGAGCACACCGCGCGCAGCAAGGATGGCGGCGAAAGCATGAAGATCCTGCCGAAGTGCGATCTGCCGCTAACCGGGGTGGGCGTTGTCGACATGATCATCACCGACCTTGGCGTGATCGAGGTCACCGGCAACGGCTTGAAGCTGATCGAAACGGCGCCCGGGGTCACCGCCACGGAAGTTCAGAAGAAGACCGGTTGTCCCGTGGACGTGTCGTCCATCGCGTCGACGGCTTGATCGACGATCGTCGCGCCCGGCATCGTCAAGGTGAGGTTGCCCGATGCGACGATGCAGTCGCGTCGGGCATCACCCTTCGGCAACGGCGTCGCCCCACGGCGTCATGATCTCGGTGCAGCCCGAGTTCATGCCGCCCTCGCGCATCACACCGGCTGGTACGGCGAACGCATAGGGAAACACGCTCCGCCTGGCGGTCTGGGTGGGGAAATGGTCGGCCAGCGCGCGCAGGACCGACTCCGGTAGCGCCTCGTCGGCGATCACCTGCCCGGCGGTGCTGGCGTCGACGCGGGGTTCGTGAAATGCCTGCTCCAGCGTCATGTCGAAGTCGATCAGAAACGACGCCAGATTCGCCACCGCGGGCATGATCTTGCGTCCACCCGATGCGCCGAGCGCGAAGCGCCGCCCGTTCTTCTCGCCGATGACCGGGCAGACATTCATCAGGCATCCCTTGTCCGGCGCCAGCGAGTTCGGCCGACCGGGCTCGGGATCGAACCACATGATGCCGTTGTTGAGCAGCAGCCCCGTCGACGGCGACACGACATGGGAACCGAATACCGACAGCAGCGTCTGCGTCACCGCGCACATGTTGCCTTGGCGGTCGACGACGCTGAAGTGAGTCGTGCTGGACGGCGACTGCGGGCTTTCATGATCCCCCGCGGTCTGGAAACGGTGGCGGTAGGCATCGAGGAGAGCCCGCGCGGTTTCCACATGACTGGCGGCATCGGGCCTGGCGGATGGCGTGAACGCGCTCTGCATCTGGCTGAACGCATTGATGAAATCGGGTCCGGCGGTGAGGCCGGAAGCTGCCCGCAATCGCCCGCCTCGATAGTCGAGGTCGGTGGTTGGCGCGATCGTGGCCTGATAGGCGGCGAGGTCCTCGAGGGAGAGCCGTCCCCCTTTCGACTGCACGTCGCGCACGAGATCGTGAGCGATCTGACCCTCGTAGAAGTCGCGCGGCCCCGCTTCGGCGATCCGTTCGAGCGTTGCGGCATGACGGCGCTGGTCCAGGCGCGCCGCCGACAGCGCCGTCCACCCAGCGATGTTGGGCCATTGGCCGTCGACCAGGAACATCGCCGCGGCGTCGGAATCCTGCGCCAACTGGCGCGTCGCCGAGGCGATGATCAGCGACGCGTACCAATCGATCAGCAAGCCGTCGCGTGCATGGCCTATCGCGGGTTCGATGAGTTCGCGCCAGGACAGGCGGCCGAACCGCTGATGAGCCAGCGCCATTCCGGCGACGGTGCCGGGCACGGCGACCGCCTTTGCGCCATAGAGATTGCTATCCCCTTCGACCCGCGTCCAGGGAAACAGGTCTCCCGCCTTCTCTCCGGGTGCG
>JBGSTN010000937.1:0-13013 GCA_041736455.1 Burkholderiaceae bacterium
GCTCGGCGCAACGCGCGAGGGCCGCGACTGGTCGGCCAGCCTGCGCATGCAGGAGGCCGATGGATTCCTGCGTTGGCAGGGCGCGGTGCGTCCCGAAGATGCTCGCATCGTCGGCAAGTTCAGTCGGCTGGAGATTCCGGCCGATCGTGCGGCCGAATTCGAGAATCTGGTCGATGCCAAACCCACAGCGCTGCCGGCCATGGACGTTTCCGTCGAGCAGTTCGTGCTCGGTACCCGGTCGCTCGGCAGCCTGCGCATCGATGCGTTCAATCGGCCGGGCGGCGGATGGCAGATCAACAGACTCTCGCTCGATCATCCGGCGGCACGATTGACGGGCTCGGGCCTCTGGAGCCTCGCTGCGGGCGGCAAGAGCGACACGCTGCTCGATTTCGATCTCGACCTGCACGACGCGGGCGAATACCTGCGCGTGCTCGGCATGCCCGATACGCTGCGTGGGGGCACCGGCAAATTCGCCGGAAAGATCGGATGGCACGGCTCACCGCTGGCCATCGATCTGCCCAGCACACACGGCAACGTGACCCTGGCGCTGGGTCGTGGACAATTCCTTCGCACCGAACCGGGCATCGCGAAACTGGTGGGCGTATTGAGCCTGCAATCGATTCCGCGTCGACTGAGCCTCGACTTCAGCGACGTGTTCTCGGCCGGATTCGCGTTCGACACCATCGTCGGTGAAATGCGGATGATCGACGGCGTCGCCAGCACCGACAGCCTGCTGATGAACGGCGTGCAGGCACAGGTCCTGTTGACCGGAAAGGCCGATACTTTTGCGGAGACCCAGGATCTGAACGTGCGCGTGCGCCCGACGATCAATGCCGGCCTGGCGTCGATCGCTTATGCCGCAGTCGCCAATCCGGCGGTGGGCATCGGTACGCTGATTGCGCAATTGCTGCTCCAGCAACCCTTGCGCGAACTGTTCAGCGAAGAATTCAGGATCCAGGGCAGCTGGTCGGACCCCATCGTCAAGCATGTGCCGCGGCCCGATGTGCAGGCGCCGCGCGATGGCGCCTATGGGCCGGGATACTGATCCCGAGCCACCATTTCGCCACGGTGTATTGGCCCCCGGCGAGCAACAATCGAGTAGGATGACCGACATGAAACCGAACGACGATCCCGCCTTCAATGCACTGGCCGTGGCGCGCACTCATCTGCTCGAACCCGCCGGACTGACCGACAAACACCTGCTCGCCGCCATGGGCACGGTTTTCGAACATAGCGTCGACTATGCCGACCTGTACTTCCAGTTCACCCGCAACGAAGGGTGGAGTCTCGAAGAAGGCATCGTCAAGAGCGGCAGTTATTCGATCGAGCAGGGCGTGGGTGTGCGCGCGATCACCGGCGAAAAGACAGCGTTCTCGTATTCCGACGAGATCAACGCCGAAGCGCTCGATTCCGCTGCACGGGCAACGCGCACGATTGCCCGTGCCGGTGGCGGTTCGATCAAGGCGGCTCGCAAGCTCAAGCCCGGCAAACGGCATGCGCTCTACGGGGGCGCCGATCCGATCACGGGTCTGGAGGCAGCGGACAAGGTCGGCCTGCTCGAGAAGGTCGAGCGGCTCGCCCGTGCGAAGGATCCTCGTGTCAAACAGGTGATGGCGGGGTTGGCGGCCGAACACGACGTGATTCTGGTGGCCCGCTCCGATGGCCTGATCGCTGCCGACATCCGTCCGCTGGTCCGGTTGTCGGTCAGCGTCATCGTCGAGGAAAAAGGTCGTCGCGAGCAGAGTTCGTCTGGCGGCGGTGGGCGGTTCGACCTCGACTATTTCACCGACGAGATCATCGAGCACCTCGTCGACGAGGCGGTACGTGGTGCGCTGGTGAATCTGGGTTCGCGGCCGGCGCCGGCCGGCACCTATCCGGTCGTGCTGGGACCCGGATGGCCCGGCGTGTTGTTGCACGAAGCGGTGGGCCACGGTCTCGAAGGCGACTTCAATCGCAAGGAATCGTCCGTCTTCTCCGGACGCATCGGCAAGCGGGTGGCCGCCAAGGGTGTCACGGTCGTCGATGACGGCACCATCGCCAAACGACGCGGCTCGCTCAATATCGATGACGAAGGCACGCCGACCCAGCGGAACGTGCTGATCGAAGACGGCATCCTGCGCGGCTATCTGCAAGACACGCACAATGCCCGCCTGATGAAAACCGCCTCGACCGGGAGCGGGCGTCGCGAGTCGTTTGCGCACCTGCCGATGCCCCGCATGACGAACACGTTCATGCTCGGTGGCGACCGCGATCCGGCGGAAATCATTGCTTCGCTCGATCGCGGGCTCTATGCGGTGAATTTCGGCGGCGGACAGGTCGACATCACCAACGGCAAGTTCGTCTTCTCGGCGTCGGAAGCCTATTGGGTCGAGAAGGGCCGGATCCAGTATCCGGTCAAGGGTGCAACGATCATCGGCAGCGGCCCTGAAGCAATGAATCAGGTCACGATGATCGGCAACGACATGTCGCTCGATCCCGGCATCGGGGTCTGTGGCAAGGACGGTCAGAGCGTGCCCGTCGGTGTCGGCCAGCCGACGCTTCGAATCGAGGGCCTTACGGTGGGTGGCACCGGCTGAGCCTCGATTCGGTGCCGCCTCTGGCGACATGCGCGCCCACGGCGACGGTGCTTGCACTGGCGTTTCATTCGCCGTAGACTCCTTTTCCATGAATTCACGTCATTACGTTTCGTTTAGCAGCTTTTTCGGCTTTCCTGCCGCTGGCGGGTCTGGTCGGGGCTGTTCACGAAAGCGAAGTTGACGCGAAAACACCAAAACCGATCAAACCGCCGGCCACTGCCCGGCGGTTTTTTTTCGTCGGCGCGGTTACTTGAACAAGGCTGCGTGTCGAATCGGCCGCATACGACGACCAGGAGCAGGGCATGTCTCACCAGGACCTTCAAGCGCGCATCAAGACCGACGACACCCGGATCGAGAAGATCACCGAGGTGGCGCCCCCATCGCATCTGCTGCGCGAATTCATGCCTACCGAGTCGGCCCTGCGAACGGTGTTCGACGCACGTCATCGAATCCACGACATCATCCACGGGACGGATCCGAGGCTGCTCGTCGTGATCGGGCCGTGCTCGATCCATGATCCAGCGGCGGCGCGTGACTACGCGAGGCGCCTGCGCGAGCAGCAGCTGCGCTATGCGGACGACCTCGAGATCGTCATGCGCGTCTACTTCGAGAAACCACGCACGACCGTCGGTTGGAAAGGGCTGATCAACGACCCCGATCTCGACGGAAGCTTTCACATCAACAAGGGGCTGCGTCTGGCGCGGGAACTGCTGCTCGATCTGGCCGAAATGGGGCTGCCCACCGGCAGTGAGTTCCTCGACATGATCACTCCCCAGTACATTGCAGACCTCATCTCCTGGGGCGCAATCGGCGCACGGACTACCGAGAGCCAGGTGCATCGCGAGCTTGCCAGTGGCATGTCATGTCCGATCGGATTCAAGAACGGCACCGACGGCAACCTCGGCATCGCGTTCGATGCAGTCAAGGCCGCGTCCAAGCCGCACAATTTCCTGTCGGTGACCAAGGGTGGGCATTCGGCGATCGTCACGACCAATGGCAATGACGACTGCCACGTGATCCTGCGCGGTGGCAGCCAACCCAACTATGACGCGGCCTCGGTGGCGATCGCCTGCGAACAGGCCGGCCATGCCGGCCTGCCTTGCCGCCTGATGATCGATGCGAGTCACGGCAACAGTCGGAAGATGCCGGAGAACCAGCCGCAAGTCGTCGCGGATATCGCTGCACAATGTGCGGGCGGCGAGCACCGTATCTTCGGCGTGATGGTCGAGAGCCATCTCGTGGCGGGTCGGCAGGACCTGGTCAGCGGCAAGCCCCTCGTCTATGGCCAGAGCGTCACCGATGGTTGCATCGGCTGGGAGGAGAGCCTGGTTCTGCTTGCCAACCTGGCTGATGCTGCGCGGCTACGTCGGCAGGGCTGAGCCGCCGATCCGCCGCTGCGACGGCTACCGACCGACCGTGCAGGACGCTGTTCCTGCCGTTCGGCGGCGCGACTGTGAGTAAAAGACCGACGGTACCCGCGGCCGGGGTTCGGCCAGCCGCACCCATGCTAAAAAGACGACCTGACCAGGAGATCCAGCATGGAAGCGGCGCACATCGAAGTCTCGGCTACCACGCCAACGAGTCCGGCCACGGACGAGCGCAACGACGCGGTAAGGAAGACGCCCCATGAACGCTTGTTGGCGCTCGGTCTGAAACCGGTCGGAAGAGCCAGCGAGTATTCCGACCAGATCTTCAATCTGATGGCCAAGACACCGTTGTTCTCGGGCCTGGACATCGAAGAGACCCGCAAGCTAGGTGCCTTCATGTACGTGTACGAGGCGCCGGCCGGCATCACACTGATCCAGGAAGGCGAAACCGGCGATTTCATGATGTTGCTGATGTCGGGCATGGTCGATGTCCTGCGCCGCAATCGTTACCACTATCCGTCCCGCATTGCCGTGGCGCACTCCGGACATGCGCTGGGCGAAATGTCGATGTTCGATGGCGAGCCACGCTTCGCCTCTTGCGTCACCCTGGAACAGAGCCGCGCCGCCGTGCTGACCCGGGACGCGATGATGCTGGTCCTGAACGACGAGCCCAAGCTGGGCAACAAGATCATGCTGAAACTCGTGCAGCTGCTGTCGGAACGGCTGCGCCAGACCAGTGCGAAACTCGTCTCCTATCTCGAGGCGGCTCGCGAAACCTGAAATCCGGATTCGAGTCGTTCGACGGCGATAAGCTTCTTCATCAATTGAGGTCATTCGGTCTTCATGTGAGCGGAATAGCATCGATTGTCTTGCTGCAGCACCTGTGACTTCATTTCCTTGCCGAAGCGCTGCAGCGTAACCCGCCGACACGAACATGAACACACCTCACACTGTCGACTCGACCGACGTTGCCGAGTCGAAGATCGAAATTCCCCCCTGGCCTCATGTGACCGAGCATGGTTGCATCGACATGCCCAACCTTTACGCGGCGGCGCGAACCCGTCGGGCGCAGGTCATTCGCCAGTTCGTGGCAGGCCGGATCGCCGGCCGCAAGGCGCGGCCCGAGGCGGCCGATGCATACGAACTCGAGCCGCTTGGCGTTCGCGTCTGACCCTTCTTTTCCTCACAGGCGCCGCTGTTCCGGGCGCTCTCGAGTCGACCTGAGCGTCGGCCTTTTTTTCCGCCCGGCTCGGGGCGCTAAGTCACTTCTGCTTGTTCCTGCCTTGTTCCCACAGGACATCGCCGACCTGGTCGTGATGATTGACGACGCGCGCGATCACGAACAGCAGATCGGAAAGTCGATTCAGGTACTGGCGGCAGGCCGGTCGCAGATCGGCGTTGCGAGACAGCGTGACGACCGAACGCTCCGCGCGCCGGCAGATCGTGCGGCAGACGTGGGCCAGGGCACCGCCGCGTGAACCTCCCGGCAGGATGAACTCTGCCAGGCGCGGCAGGTCGGCGTTGTAGCGTGCCAGGCATTCGTCGAGACGTTCGAGCTGCTCGATCGCGAGGTTGTCGAAGCCGGGAATGCAGAGTTCGCCGCCCAGGTCGAACAGATCGTGCTGGATCGCGATCAGGTCGTTGCGTACGCCATCGGGCAGCGGTTCGATCAGCAGCACGCCGATCATCGAATTGAGCTCGTCGACGTTACCCATGGCCTGGACCCGGATATCGTCCTTGTCGATGCGCGTGCCATCGCCCAGCCCCGTCGTGCCGTCGTCCCCCGTGCGGGTCGCAATGATGGAAAGTCGGTTGGCCATGGCGATTCGTCCTGTTCTGAAATGCGGGCGGCTGATGGGTCGAGTGTGCCATGCGCCAGGCATCCCGGAGCCGATTGCGCTAAGCTGCGGCATGAATATTGGAGACCAAGTATATGAACCATCCGAAGCCAGTGCTCGCCGCGCTCAAACGTCCGGTATCCGAAGCGTTCCTGCAGGCCATGTCCGAGCGGTTCGGCACGCGTTTCAGCGTCGCGGCGGCAGTTCGCGAGCATCATGGCCGTGATGAGTCGCCATTCCTGCCGGTCCCGCCTGATGGTGTGGTCTTTGTCGAATCGACCGCCGAGGTGTCGGAGGTCGTCAAACTCTGCGCGACGCATCACGTTCCGCTGATTCCCTACGCGATCGGTTCTTCGCTAGAGGGGCATCTGCTGGCCGTGCAGGGTGGCATCTCGCTCGACCTTAACGCCTTGAACGAAATCCTGATCATCAATCCCGAGGATCTCACGGCGACCGTTCAGGCCTGCGTCACGCGCAAGCAACTCAATGACGCGCTCCGCGATACCGGGCTCTTCTTTCCGATCGATCCGGGCGCCAATGCGTCGATAGGCGGCATGGCGGCCACGCGTGCCTCGGGAACGAATGCCGTGCGATACGGCACGATGCGCGAGAACGTGCTCGGCCTGAAAGTCGTCACGGCCGATGGCCGGGTGATCGAGACCGGGACGCGCGCCAAGAAATCGTCTGCCGGCTACGACCTGACGCGCCTTTTCGTCGGGTCCGAAGGCACGCTGGGGGTGATTACCGAAGTCACCGTCAAGCTCTATCCGCAGCCCGAAGCGGTTTCGGCGGCCACCGTGAGTTTCCCGACGATCCGCGGCGCCGTCGACACCGTGATCCAGACGATCCAGCTCGGCATTCCGGTCGCGCGCTCCGAGTTCCTGGATGCGATGACCGTGCGCGCGATCAATGCCTACGACAAACTTACGCTGCCCGAGCAGACCACGCTCTTCTTCGAGTTCCATGGCACGCCCGCCAGCGTGAAAGAGCAGGCGGAAGCGGTTCAGGAACTGGCCACCGAACATGGTGGCCAGGGATTCCAGTGGGCCACCCGTCCTGAAGATCGCACCAAACTCTGGAATGCGCGACACAACGCGTACTTTGCAGCGTTGCAGATGCGTCCTGGGTGCCGCGCGATCAGCACCGATACCTGCGTGCCGATTTCACGCCTGGCCGACTCGTTGACCGGCGCGCGCGAGATCCTCGACCGGGCGTCGGTGCCGACCGCGATTCTCGGTCACGTCGGTGACGGCAACTTCCACTGCGTGCTGCTGCTCGATCCTAACGACCCGGTCGAAGTCGCCCAGTGCGAGAAGCTCAATGACGAGATCGTGCAGCTTGCGCTGTCGATGGATGGCACGTGTACCGGCGAGCACGGCATCGGCCTGCACAAGATCGGATTCCTGGTCGACGAAGCCGGTGAAGACGCGGTGCAGCTGATGCGCCAGATCAAGCAGTCGTTCGATCCGTTGAACATCATGAATCCGGGCAAGATCTTCGCGCAGTAAGGTCGACGGTCTGCGCGAGACGAGTCCGAAGACGCGACCTGGCCACGCGAGCACCGACAATCGTGTCGTCGTGTCGTGTTTCTGTGCGCATGTCTCCATGCGCGTGCCACGCGCGTCACTGCGAACGATCTGCGGGCTGGCTCGCGGGATTCCTGAGCCAGCCGCGTTGGCGAAAGTCGTATTCCAGAAGCCAGCAGGTGATCGCCCAGGCAGAGCCCACGACCCAGCCTGCGACCACGTCGGTCGGCCAGTGCACGCCGAGATAGATCCGGCTCATGCCGACACCGAACGTGATCAGGATCGCACACGTGACCACGTAGAGCTTGAGCCGATGTCTCGTCAATGCTTGAGATATCAGCGCACCGAGGGTCAGGTAGACGACCGCCGACGTCGCCGCATGGCCGCTCGGAAAACTCGCTGAAAGCGTCTTCATGCCATGCGGGACCAGATCGGGTCTCGGTCGATCGAAGCCCGACTTCAACGCGAATGTCAAAGCGACGCCGGCCAGGATCGCGACCACGAGAAACAGCGCCGTGCGTGGCTGCCGCGCCAGCAGCAGATAGCCCGTGGCGAACGCGGTGAACATCGTCGTCACCAGTGTGCTTCCCAGCGCCGTCATGTCGCGCACCGCCTCTTCGATCGCCGCGCCGCCGATGGGATCCGCAAGGTCATCCGGATTTCGGAACCAGCGCAGCAGCCATTCGTCGAGGTCATGTGCGCCACCCTCCAGGACGCCTTCGGCCACTTCGAGAAAGACGAAAGTGCCGGTGGCCAGCGCGCCCAGTGCCAGCAGAAGCACGAACTCGCGCCGGTGCCGCAATGCCATGAGACTGTTCAGCATGCCGCCCTGTTCGTTGGTCGATGGAATCGATATTGAAACACGGGCGATTCGACGTGAAACACGGGCGATTCGACGACTGGCGCTGCCGATGTGCCAAGGTCGTCATGCCTGCTTCGTCGGTTGTCAGGTTTGCTTCATTGGCTGTCAGACCTGCTTCGTCGAGCGTATTCCTGAATTCGGCGAGCGCTTCGCCATCGGTCTCCAACAGAACGTTCGAAACTTAAAGTAATTTCTCAAGAATTGAGTCTCCTGCGTCGGTCGACGGAAGGCGAACCCGCACGAATGCTGGCTCTGCTGGCAGCAACCTTTGTCGCCATCGAGTCGAACAATCATCGTCGTAATATGCGAATGCGCGGCAAACCGCGCATCAGCAGCTTGCGTACGCATACCCACGACAACTCGGCTGGTATCGACGACTTGCCAGAATCCGGACGGAGAATAGTAAAATCCTCCGACGCACGAACCAGGAGACAACATGAAAATCATCATCGGCTGGTCGGAAAAATCGAGCTACACCCTTGCGAAGGTGATCCGGACCTGGTTTCCGTACGTGCTCCCATCGGTCGATCCCTGCGTGATACCCGCCGAGATCGAGGCAGGTCAGGCTTTGTCGTCGGAATTCGCGACCGAATCGAGTGATTCGAGCGTCGTCGTTCTCTGCCTGACGCCAGCGGATATCGACTCGCCGTCGATCCAGCGCGAAGTTGCCGCGCTTTCCAGACGCATCGACGCTTCACGGATCTTCCCCATTCTGTTCGGTGCCGCGAAGATGCCGATCGAAGGGCCCCTGGCACGCTTTCGTTGCACGGAGTTCCGACGGAGTGAGGTGATGAGACTCGTCGAAGTGATCAACAAGCTCGACAAGAGCGGCCGCGTGGCGCAATCGGATCTGCAACGCGCCTTCGAGTCGTGGTGGTCCATACTCCAGGAAAAGGCGAGTCGGGTGCTCGGTACCGAAGTCGCCCGTCTCGGTGCCGACGATGTGCCGTCTGCGCACGAGTCGGAAGTCGAGCCGTCTGGCGACATCACGCTTCCTTCGCGTCATCGGCAGGTCGATGCACTCTACGAGGCTGCCACGAATATCGTGATCGCTTCGGGTCGGGGATCCATTTCGCTCATACAACGACATCTGCGGATCGGCTACTGCCGGGCCGCGCTGCTTCTCGAGCGAATGGAAGCCGCCGGTGTCCTCGGGCCCATGGGTCGCAACGGCCAACGCGACGTGCTGGTTCGACGGCCGAAGGCAGAGTTGCCGCTCAAATCGGCGCGGATGTTCAACATCTCGAACCTGCCGCGAGAAGCCTGAATTCCGGTCGATGACGTTTGGTGCGCGACGACATTCATCGACTGTCGAGGCAGGCGATGATTCCCGCCGCGTTCAGCTCGATATCCACCGACAACAGCCTGCGGATCGTTGCCTCGTCCATCGTCACGCCGTGGCGGCGGCCTTCGCCGACCAGCAGATCGTCCATCGCGGCCTCGAGTTTCGCTTGCGCTCGTCGCCCGCCAGTGATTGTTGCTGTAACCCGATCTTTGCGTATGCCTCGGTCATCTTCTTCATCTGAGCACCCAGCGCCGGCACGTCGCGCACCTGCCCGAAGTGCGTCAGGTAGACCGCATCCGGCTTCAAGGCGAGCAGCCGGTCGAGAGTAGCCGACAGCGCAGTGGGATCGAACTGCACCGGCGTCGATGACGGGAATACCAGCGCCCGGCCGTCGACGTCGAAGTCGCGATACGAGATGCCGAATGTATCGCCGGTGAACAGGTGACCGGTGCGCGTGTCGCGGATCGCGACGTGATGTCTTGCATGGCCCGGCGTGTCGAGAAACTCGAAGACGCGGCCGGCCAACGACACGCTCGCGCCGTCGCCGGTCTCCACCACCCGGTCGGCCGGCACCGGCACGAGACGCCCGTACATTCGCTCGGCCTCTGCCGCGCCGTACACCTCGCAGGTGCCGGCCCACAGCTTCGACGGATCGATCATGTGCCGGGCGCCACAGGGATGCACGGTCAGCCGTGTCTACGGGAGCAGCGCGGCGATTCTCGACGATCAGGTGCACCGCATCGAACCGATGGCGGTGGTACTGCGAATCGAGTGCGTGGATGCCGTGGTCGTAGTCGATCAATGTGGCGGAAGGCATGGGGTCTTCTGGCGCGAATCTCCAGCGGCACGATTGACGAAGGGTTTCGACGAACGTATGCCGGACCCACGAATTCAACCGGAAGCCGTCATGGAGCCGACGCGACCAGCACGGCGACCACGGATGCGCCTGGCAGCGACAAGCTTCAATGCGTGCGCGAGGCGGCCTTCACGTCTCGGTGAGATCCTCTGGCGGCTCGTTCGTGACCGCCTGCGTCGCGCTTCAATTCACGCTTCTTATGCCAGGCCGCGAATCTGGTACACCCGGCTGCCCAGATGTCGGCGAGCACTGCCATCCGCCAACATCTGCCGAAAGCGCTCGGCATCCGTGGGGTGCAGTGACGGATCTTCCAGAGAAGTGACTGCCTGGACGCTGGGAACTCGGCAAGTAGCCGACCACACATCAGTACGTGCCAGGTCGCCGGCGTGATGGACAAAGAACTTCATGGGGTTTCCGGTTGTTTGAAAGAGTGGGTGATGTGAGCCCCGGACATCGGCAAGGACGTTCCAGGCATGGAGAGTAAGAACCAGATCGAGAAGGGGGTCAGCCCGGTAACAGAATCGGTGCGTTGCCCGCTGCGCTCAGCCCAGGTACCTCTGGTTGAACCAGGGCCTTCTTGTGTACGTGCTTCAGAGTGACCTCGACCTCCGCAATCTGCTGTGGGCTCGCGGGCAGATATCCGGCCAACCCGCCCCAACCAGCAAGCACCTGCATCGAGACGATGGCGTCCTGTTCCGTGTCATAGACGAACTGCACGGCCCGCTCGCCGAACTGGCGAAAGTCGTGCAGCCATTCCGTTGCGACGAGATAGCGAAGGGGTGCGACTACCTGGGTATGTGTCGAGGCCATGGTCAGGCGTTCACTTTCCGATTCCCGGACTTATCGTGGCAGCAGCCACCCGACGAGGCGGCAGTCCTGGCGCAGCGGCGTTGTGCGACCGTGCATCTGGGCCAGGTGACCGATCGGATCGCTGGAGCCTGCGTATGTCATGGGCTTCTTTGTACCTCGCATGGGCGAAATGAGCGACCCGATGTGTGGCTCGGACGCTCACCTGGCCGACGAACGGTAGCTGCGCGAGAACAAGCGGAAGCTGACCGGCCTCGAGTTCGGCGCTGCCAAGAGCGGCTCCCCGCGCAATCTCGCTGCCCTGCAACAGTTCCTCGAGCCACTGGTGATTGCCGATTTCATCGACACGCTGCCAATGCGTACGGTCGGTAACGGGCGCACCTGGAAGCGAACGGAATCCCGATCGGCCCGCTGGACACGTCTCACACCAGCGAACGAAGCACGTATTGCAGGATGCCGCTGTGGCGGAAGTAGTCAGCTTCCCGCGGCGTATCGATGCGCACGACCGCGTCGAACTCGACCGTCTGTTTGCCTTCAGGGCTATGCGCGGTCGGCTCGGCGACGACGTGGACCGTCTTCGGCGTACGCCCCTCGTTGAGCGACGTGAGGCCCGAGATCGAGATGCGCTCGGTGCCGTCCAGGCGAAGCGACTGCCATGTTTCGCCGATGGGGAACTGCAGCGGCACGACACCCATGCCGACCAGGTTGGAGCGGTGGATGCGCTCGAACGACTCGGCAATGACGGCCTTGACACCCAGCAGATTGGTGCCTTTGGCGGCCCAGTCGCGGCTCGAGCCCGAACCATATTCCTTGCCTCCCAGCACGACGAGCGGCGTGCCTTGCGCCTGATAGTTGATCGAAGCGTCGTAGATCGTGGACTGCGCGCCGTCGGCCTTCGTGAAGTCACGCGTGAAGCCACCCTCGACACCGGCCAGGAGCTGGTTCCGCAAGCGGATGTTCGCAAACGTGCCGCGGATCATCACCTCGTGATTGCCACGACGCGAACCATAGGAGTTGAAGTCGCGAGGCTTCACCCCGTGCTCGCTCAGATAGCGACCGGCGGGACTGTCGGCCTTGATCGAACCGGCCGGCGAGATGTGGTCGGTCGTGACCGAGTCGCCCAGCGCAGCCAGCACGCGCGCGCCCTGGATGTCGGCGACGGGCGTCAGCGCCATCGTCATGCCGTCGAAGTAGGGCGGCCTGCGCACATAGGTCGACGACGCGTCCCACTCGAAGACGTCACCACCGGGGGTGGGCAGGCTCTGCCAGCGCTCGTCGCCGTCGAACACGGTGGCGTACCGCTTCGCGAACATGCCACTGTCGATCGACGAATCGATCGTCGCCTGCACCTCGTCGGCAGAGGGCCAGATGTCGGCGAGAAAGACGTCCTCGCCGCTTCTGCCTTTGCCCAGCGGTTGATGCTCGAAGTCGAAGTCCATGGTGCCGGCGAGCGAATACGCGACGACCAGCGGCGGCGACGCGAGGTAGTTCATCTTCACGTCGGGATTGATGCGACCCTCGAAATTCCGGTTGCCCGAGAGCACAGAGGTGACGACGAGGCCATGCTCGTTGACCGCAGCGGAGACTTCGTCGATCAGCGGCCCCGAGTTGCCGATGCAGGTCGTGCAACCGTAGCCGACGGTGTGGAAGCCCAGAGCAGCGAGGTCTTTCGTCAGCCCCGATTTGTCGTAGTAGTCGGTGACGACCTTCGAGCCGGGTGCGAGTGTCGTCTTGACCCACGGCTTGGTCACGAGACCCTTTTCGATCGCCTTGCGGGCAAGCAGGCCGGCAGCGATCATCACCGACGGGTTCGACGTGTTGGTGCACGAGGTGATCGCCGCGATCGCGACCGAGCCGTTGGCCAGCGTGTATGCCCGGCCGTCGGCGGCGGTCAGC
>JBGSTN010000948.1:0-1768 GCA_041736455.1 Burkholderiaceae bacterium
GGCTGCGCACGCCAATGCCGCGCAGCCGTCGCAGCGTGCTTCCGCTCCTCCCATCGATACGTCCATCAAGGCCGACATCGAGTGCGAGATGCTCGTGCTGGGGGCGGGGCCGGGCGGATATTCGGCAGCATTCCGCAGTGCCGACCTGGGACTCGACACCGTGCTGGTCGAACGCTATGTGACACTCGGCGGCGTTTGCCTCAACGTGGGCTGCATTCCGTCCAAGGCGCTGCTGCACCTGGCGGCGGTAACCGACGAGGCGGCTTCTCTGTCTGCCCACGGCATCACGTTCGGCAAGCCGCAGTTCGACATCGACAAGATCCGGCAGCACAAGGAACAGGTCGTCGGCAAGTTGACCGGCGGGCTGACCGGCATGGCGAAGGCGCGCAAGGTACGAACCGTGCGCGGCATCGGTACCTTCATCGACGCGAATCACCTCGAGGTGGCCGTCACCGCGGGCAATGGTCAGCAGACCAATGGCGAGAAGCAGGTGATCCGCTTCCGGCAGGCGATCATCGCGGCCGGGTCGCAGTCGGTCCGTCTGCCGTTCCTTCCCGAAGACGATCGCATCGTCGACTCGACCGGCGCGCTGGCGCTGCGTTCGATTCCCAAGCGTCTGCTGGTCATCGGAGGCGGCATCATCGGCCTCGAGATGGGCACCGTCTACTCGACGCTCGGGACTCGACTGGACGTCGTCGAGATGCTCGACGGCCTGATGCCCGGTGCCGACCGCGATCTCGTCAAGGTATGGCAGAAGTTCAACGCGCACCGGTTCGACAACGTGATGCTCGGCACCCGCACGGTCAAGGCGGAAGCCAGGCCCGAGGGAATCAAGGTCTGGTTCGAGGGCCCCCAGGCGCCCGCCGAACCGCAGGTCTACGACCTGGTGCTCGCCGCTGTCGGGCGCAGCCCCAATGGCGCGAGAATCGGCGCCGACAAGGCCGGGGTTGCCGTCGGCGAGCGCGGCTTCATTGCGGTCGACAACCAGATGCGTACCAATCAGCCGCACATCTATGCGATCGGCGATGTGGTCGGCCAGCCGATGCTTGCGCACAAGGCCGTGCATGAGGCGCACGTTGCCGCCGAAACGGCCTCAGGGCTCAACCGTTTCTTCGATGCCAAGGTCGTGCCCTCGGTGGCGTACACCGATCCGGAGATCGCCTGGGTCGGTGTGACCGAGGATCAGGCGAAGGCCGCGGGGATGAAGATCGGCAAGTCGGTGTTTCCATGGGCTGCATCCGGCCGTGCGATCGCCAACGGGCGCGACGAGGGTTTCACCAAGCTGTTGTTCGACGAGCAGTCGCATCGCATCGTCGGCGCTGCGATCGTGGGGACGCACGCGGGCGACATGATCGGCGAGCTGTGCCTGGCCATCGAGATGGGCGCCGAACCGGCGGATATCGCGCGCACGATCCATCCTCACCCGACGCTGGGAGAATCGATCGGGATGGCGGCCGAAGTGTTCGAGGGAGTCTGCACCGATCTGCCGCCGCCGCGCAAGGCGCGCCAGACGGGTTGAACGGCTATGTAACGCAGCCGATGCAACGAATGACCGGCAACGGGCCTTTCCTGGAGGATCTGCGCCGGGCCCGTCCCATCCGCTCTTTCCTGGACGGTATCAGCGAGGCGCTCGCTTGCTGTCGGCTGCGTCGACGTCGCCACGATCGGTGGGGAGCAACGAAGCGATGTCGTCGACGACGGGCGGCGACAGTCGATGCCGCGCTTCGCCGGTCACGCCCCGCTTGGCGAAGGTGATCGCGCGTGCTGC